>JBLIZK010000141.1:0-6134 GCA_048859825.1 Paludibacter sp. | reverse complement strand
GATCTGTATGCCAGCCTGAAGGCAGTATTTAATACCGATATTGAACCACTAAAATTGTCTGAATTAAAGGGGATGCAAATTTTACTGGTTACGGGTATCGTAAATAATAAGCCTATTATTGAAACTCTGCAAGAGCATGGTGCGATGCTTAACTGTATATCATATCCTGATCATCATCAATTTTCGGTGCATAATTATGCTGAAATAGAACGGGAATTTGTATATTTGCAGAATAACAAGAAGTTGTTGGTGGTAACTGAAAAGGATGCAGCTCGAATTGTGAAGGATGCCAGTTTCCCGGTTACGCTCAAACAGTATACATTTTCATTGCCTATAAGCGTGAAAATTCTGGAGAATAAAAAAGAATCGTTTGATAATCAAATTTTGAATTATGTTGCAAAAAATAAAAGAAACAGCTGACTTTTTAAAAGCAAATGTTAGTATGCGCCCGAAAACCGGAATTATTCTGGGTACAGGATTGGGAAATTTAGTTACTCAGATTACTGATAAAACTGAAATATCGTACGAATCAATTCCGAATTTCCCTGTATCGACAGTGGAGGGGCATAGTGGAAAATTGATCTTTGGAAAGTTAGGCAATGTGGATGTGATGGCAATGCAGGGGCGTTTTCATTACTACGAAGGTTATGATATGAAGCAGGTTACGTTTCCGGTGCGGGTAATGAAGGAGCTGGGGATTGAAAATTTGCTTGTATCCAATGCTTCGGGTGGAATGAATCCTGATTTTGAAATTGGCGATTTGATGATAATTACCGATCATATTAATCTTTTTCCGGAGCATCCGCTCAGAGGAAAAAATATTTCGGAATGGGGCCCGCGTTTTCCCGATATGAGCGAAGCTTACTCAAAGGAATTGATTGCCAAAGCAAAACAGATTGCTGCTAAAAATAATATCAAAGTTGTTGAAGGTGTATATGTAGGTACTACCGGACCTACATTCGAAACTCCTGCCGAATATCGTTATTTCCGTATTATTGGTGGCGATGCTGTAGGGATGAGTACTGTGCCGGAGGTTATTGTGGCCAATCATGCTGGTATGCGTTGTTTCGGAATGTCAATTGTTACTGATTTGGGTGTGCCCGGAAAAATTGTGGAGGTAACGCACGAGGAAGTTCAGGAAATTGGCAACAAAGTACAGCCATTTATGACTCAAATAATGAAAGAATTAATTGCTGATTTGTAATTTTCTGAAGTTTATTTTCAGAATTGAAAAAGCCCGGATAGCATTTGCTTTCCGGGCTTTTTTGTCGTGTGTGTTTTTAGTTTTTATTCTGCTTTAATAAGGTCTTCATATTCTTGTACTGATGCTCCACGAAGACATGCTTCGATGATCTCGCGACCTTTCGGATGCAAATCGTCAGTAAGATACAGGTTTAACTCTTGCTTAAAGAATTCAAATAATTTGTATGCTCCTGCATCGTATCCTGCATATCCTACTTCGTCCTGTTTGTATACTTTAAGGAAACGCGATGGGATTTTTGCACCTTCAATTGTCAGATAATTCAGCTCGTAACCCAATAGAGGACAACGTGAAGCCGTATACTGATCTTTACGTAATTGTGCATTACCACGTCGTGTTAAGTATTCACGCATTAACAACTGTGGTTTAAATCCTACTTTCCAAACACCAATGTATTGGTTCGGAACCAAAGTAAATTGTGTGTTAGGCGTACTTAAAATCTGCTCAAGGAGCATATTGGCATGGTGTACACGTTTACCAGTAGCAAATGGCCAGTACGAACCAACTCCCTCAGAGCCCATTCCGGTACCTGTGCTGGTGATACTTGGGTTGGCATGTCCACGAGGAGCTACCAAACGCCATAGCCAGGCCAATGCTGGTGGAAGCAGGTGGAAGAGCCCTATAATACCATAATTTGGATTTTCGGCCGAACTTGGCGGCGTGCGTACACCAAAGCTACGTACATCAACTGACACAGCATTGCCAATTACATTTGGTACAATATCGCGTGGAAGTACTACACGTGGGTTCGGACAACGCTTTTCAGGGGTATCCATTATATGATCCCAGATAAGTACAGTTCCGTATGGTTTTGATTCCAGATTCAGGAACAGCAATGGTTTCGGAGGTTTGATGGTGATTTTTTCTAAAAATGGATCGTCTCCGTACTCCGTTACACCGTCAACACGTATAAACCATGAGTTTTCAGCATCCACAACGCGGAGTTTCCCGTTTCCGTTCTGTACCGAAGGGTGGCACATTGCCATATCATCGGTTACTGGGTTGAACGATGAAAACAATGGAAGATTGATTAAACGTTCTTCTTTGTTAACAGAGTTTACCCCGATTTTTACCTGACCGTTTGGTTCGCGCAGGATATGTTGTAACATCTCACTTTTACCACCTCCACTGGCACCTTCGTGCATAAATGTAGTGATATTATCGTATGGGCTTACTGCCTGTACAGTTGAGCAGTGTGCAGTAATCCAGCCTTCGCGTTCGCCTTTTGTAAGCAATGCACCATACAATCCTTTTTTTGCGCTTGGGCCCGGGTATAAATTGTAAGCAAAAATATCGTGTCTGTCTTCGGTACGACTGTGTACTACAATCTGTTTTCCATTGAAATGCGTGTGACGGAAAGTTGGTGCCACATAAATAACTGATTCAACTGAGAAGTAATCAGGGATTTCTTCTGTAGAAATCATTACTTGTAGCATGGCAAGTCCCAATGCGAAGAATCCGGCATTGGCAGGTGCAATTGCGATACCGCCCACACCCATTTTTTCGCGTCCGGCAAAGTAAAGAAACACTGCCAGATCCTGATTTTTAAGCCATTCAAACGTTTCGTCGCGTACAGGATCAAAATCGTATCCGAATCTTGATTTGAATGTTTCTTTGTCTGTAGGATAGTTGTCGGCTATCAGCATTGTATCCGGGTCGCGGCGACGCATATACGGATCAACGTAATTGGCAGCAATACCATTAGTTACTTTGTGTACGATGGCTTCTGTAACTATTCCTTTTTCAGGGATATCGTATGAAACCTCGTATGTTCCATTGTCGGAGCCACCCATAGCTGCTTCGGCAAGTTGTTCCACTGTGTCGTATACAGTGTAGCTTTTACATGAATTAAGCAGAGTAGTTAATTCTGAAGGCAAAGCTATACCTTTGTTGTTGAGTCGGGTGAAGAATTGAGACATATTTTTTATACTTTAAAAGACTAATATTATACCGATACAAAGATAGTATATTTTACTTAATAAATGAAGTGTTGCTTAATTAATTAATCAAAAAATTTTATTTTGATGGTATGGCTGTGCAAAGTAGTTGACTTTCACCATTATAAATGTTCTGGATTTTGAAGTTTCTTTTACAATTAAAATAAATTGAGTCGCCCGGAAGTACTACATAACTTTTATTGTCAATTTCAAACAAAATTTCACCTGAAAGTAAATACCCGAATATTTGACCTTTGAATTGATTTAGCAGGTCAAGACTGTCTGAGTTAAACGTGAACTTTAAAATGAAGGTTTCGATTTGTTTGGACACATCGTGTTGCGAAACCATAATTACTTCGGTTCCTGATGTGTTGGTGTCAATACCAATGTTTTCTTCTTTTCTGAATACCGGGTTGTTAAAGAGCGACTCGTTTTCGCCAATTAGTTCACCAACAGTTGTTTGAAGGTTGTCGGCTATTTGTTTAAGCGTAATTATCGACGGAAATGTCTTGGCTTTTTCAATTTGCGACAGAGCGCTTGGTGTGATTCCAGCTTTACGCGCAAGGTCGTTGAGCTGAAGTCCCTTATGTTCCCGTATGCGTTTTATTCTTTCACCAAGTCGGTTCATAAACAAGTAATTTTTTGCAAAGATACAAAAATTCCGCAAAAAATTAAGTGCTGCTTAATTATTTGCGGAATTAATTAATTTTAGTGATTACTCAGACCTTATTTTTTCTGTCCGCGGGTTTTGGCCTTGCCATATTTTTTCATCATTACATCCTTATGACGCACTTTGATGTTAACTTTTTTGTTTTTGTCAATTTTATCGTGATAAGCTCCACCGCCATCTTCAGGACGTGTAACTTCTATTAACGAATTTTTCATGACTACCTGTGGCATTTCAAAATCCATGAGTTCTTTGGAAATTTCTACATCCTCAGGCATTTTCATGGTAGGGATTTTCATCTCCATTAATGCTTCAATACTTTTCCGTAATTCGCTGTCGTTTTTGGTGATAAATGCCAGAGCTACCCCTTTTTTATCTGCTCTACCTGTACGGCCAATGCGGTGAATGTAGTTTTCGGGTACTTCGGGTAAGTCAAAATTCACCACGTGCGTTACATCGTCAAAGTCGAGTCCGCGTGCTACCAGATCGGTGGCTACGAGCATGCGCAGGCGGTTGGCATTGAACGACCGGAAAGCTTCAAGACGGAAATTTTGCGATTTGTTGGAGTGGATAACCCCAATTTGTTCAGGAAACTTATCAACCAAACGCTCATAAACATCGTCGGCCAGTTTTTTGGTGGATACAAAACAAAGCACTTTCGAAAATTCAGGATGAGCGTTTAATAAAAATTCAAGCAGGTTTATTTTTGTGTTGAAATTGGGTACTTTTATTCCGGCTTGTTTAATGTTGATCAACGGTGTACCTGCACGGGCTGCTTCTACTTCTTCGGGGTCGATAAAATAATCGGCTATAAATGTTCGCAATTCATCGGTAATGGTTGCCGAAAACATCAGATTCTGGCGTTTGGTAGGTAATAAGTCGATAATGCGTACCAATTGAGGGCGAAAACCAAGGTTTAGCATTTCGTCCACTTCATCTATAATGAATCGTTTAATTGAGCGCAGTTTTAGCGTGCCGTTCAGCGCAAAATCAAGTAACCGACCCGGAGTAGCCACCAGAATATCCAATCCGGCAACAATAAGCGGAGTTTGTTGTACCATATTTACACCGCCATATACACCGGCTACGCGTATGTTCATGTATTTGGTAAGCGCTGTAATATCATCTACTACCTGTAAAACTAACTCACGCGTGGGTACAACAATCAATATGGTGGGTGTTTTTTCTTTCGAAAATGTCCACTGGCGCAGGCAGGGCAACAGATACGAAATTGTTTTACCGGTACCAGTTTGTGCTATTCCTACTACATCGCGCCCCGACATGATTACCGGAAAAGCTTTTTCCTGAATGGTGGTTGGTGTGCTAATCTGTAAATCGTTCAGTGCGTTGAGCAGCGGTGTGTTGATGTTTAAGTCCGAAAATTGCATGTTTGATTGTTTTTTATCGAAAAGGACTGCAAAGATAGTCAAATTATTCGTTTTATTTGCAGTTTTGCTGTTAATGGTCTATCATTCAGTTAATTTAAGGTGAGAGTCTTTCGGTTTTCCACTCTCCGTTTTCTGTTTTTGTATAAAACAATCTGTCGTGTAATCGATTGGGGCGACCTTGCCAAAACTCAAAAGTATCGGGTATAATCCGGTAACCTCCCCAGTGTTCGGGGCGGGTAATTTTATCGCCGGCTGATTCTTTCAGGGCGTTAAAAGCCTCTTCCAGAAATGCTTTACCGGGTATTACGCTGCTTTGAGCCGATACCGCTGCTCCAATGCGGCTATCTTTAGGTCTTGAGTTGAAATACTCATCCGATGTTTTGCTATCGGTTTTTTCTGCTCTGCCGGTAATGCGCACCTGTCTCTCAAGTGTTTCCCAAAAGAAAAGTGCGGCTATACGGTTATTGTACGATATTTGCTGACCTTTATGGCTGTTGTAATTGCTGAAAAATACCATCCCTTCAGGGCTGAAATCTTTCAGGAGTACCACGCGTGAATGTGGTTGCAACTGTGTATCCACTGTCGAAATTACCATGGCAGTAGGTTCAGGCTCAGAGCTGTTCAGTGCGTCGGTAAGCCATTTGCTGAATTGCTCAATAGCCGATTTTTCGGCATTCTGCTCGGTTAATTCAGCTGTTTCGTATTGTTTTCGGATGTCTCGTAACATTATTGGAATTGTTTTTGCAAAGAGTGAACAAACATCCGGTTTGATTAGTTTAAGTCTGAAACTATTTCGCTTAAATATTTATGCATTTTTCAGTAATAAATCCATTTCGCTTACAAGCTGAAAGTGCGATTTTTTATTGCTTATTTGTTGATAA
>JBLIZK010000140.1:0-2585 GCA_048859825.1 Paludibacter sp. | reverse complement strand
ATTGGTGATTTGTCGTTGATCGGTAAGAATATTAAAGCTAAGATAATAGCCAGATATCCGGGGCACAAAATAAATACCGATTTAGCTAAACAAATCCGTAAAGAAATTAAAAAACAGGAAGTGCAATGTCCGCTCTACGATGATACACTGCCTCCTGTACTTGATATTAATGGAGTAAAGAAGCTTTTACCACATCGCTGGCCATTTTTATTAGTCGATAAAATTATCGATATTAAAAAGAATATAGTAGTTGGTGTGAAAAATGTAACCGGAAACGAGACATTCTTTGTCGGACACTTTCCGGAAGAACCAGTAATGCCGGGTGTGTTGTTGGTGGAAGCTATGGCGCAAACCGGTGGTATTTTGGTTTTAAATGGGTTGGACGAGCCTGAACGCTATTCTACTTATTTTCTGAAAATCGATTCAGTGAAATTCAGACAAAAAGTAGTTCCCGGCGATACTTTAATCTTCAGACTGGAGATGCCGGAACCAATGCGTCGGGGTTGTGCCATTATGAAAGGACATGCTTTTGTTGGAGGTAAAATAGTGGCTGAAGCAGAATTTATGGCGCAAATTATAAAGAATAAATAATACATAAACAATAAAAATCTATTAATTAAACTACGGTATGAAACAGCCCTTAGCTTATATTCATCCTGATGCAAAGATTGCCCGCAATGTTGTCATCGAACCATTTGTAACAATCGACAAGAATGTTGAAATTGGAGAAGGAACTTGGATAGGTCCGAATGTTACAATCATGGAAGGTGCCCGAATTGGCAAAAATTGCAAAATTTTCCCCGGAGCAGTAGTAAGTGCCGTTCCTCAGGATTTGAAATTTCAGGGAGAAGATACATTGGCTATTATTGGTGATAATACTACTTTGCGCGAATATGTAACCGTGAATAGAGGTACAGCTGCTAAAAGCAAAACAGTAATTGGTAATAATTGTCTTATTATGGCATATTGCCACGTAGCTCACGATTGTATATTAGGTAATAATATAATTATTTCAAATTCAACGCAACTTGCAGGTGAAGTAGTAGTCGACGATTATGCAATTTTAAGTGGTGGAATTTTAGTGCATCAGTTTACGCATATTGGTTCTCATGTAATGGTGCAGGGAGGATCAAGAATAAATAAAGATATTCCACCCTATATTACAGCCGGGCGTGATCCTATTTCATATGCCGGTGTAAACTCTATTGGTTTACGTCGTCGTGGATTTACAAATGAGCAAATACGTGATATTCAGGAGGTTTATCGCTATGTGTATATGAAAGGGATGAACACCAGTCACGCTATCGAACGTATTATGGCTGAAATGCCTGCATCGGCCGAACGCGATGAAATTCTACTGTTTATAAAGAACTCACCAAGAGGTATTGTAAAAGGTTATTTTGATTGATATGGAAGTTAAAACAGAGGACACACCAAAACGAAGTCTGAATTTTATTGAGACTTTTGTTGAACAGGATTTGCAGGAAGGAAAGAACGGAAGTCGCATTCAAACCCGTTTTCCGCCGGAGCCCAATGGTTATCTTCATATAGGACATGCTAAGGCTATTTGTCTTGATTTTGGCATTGCCCGCAATTATGGAGGTATCTGTAATTTACGTTTAGACGATACCAACCCTGTAAAAGAGGATGTTGAGTATGTTGATTCAATTATGGAAGATATCCAGTGGTTGGGTTATAAGTGGGAAAACGTTTATTACGCTTCGGATTATTTCCAGCAATTGTGGGATCTTGCTGTTGACTTAATAAAAAAAGGCAAAGCTTATATTGATGAGCAAAGTGCCGAAGAAATTGCTAAACAAAAAGGTTCACCCACTGTACCTGGTACTGATAGTCCGTATAGAAACCGTCCTGTTGACGAAAATCTGGCCCTTTTTACCAAAATGAATACAGGTGAAGTGCCCGAAGGTGCTATGGTGTTGCGTGCCAAAATTGATATGGCATCGCCCAATATGCATTTTCGCGATCCGATTATGTATCGTGTAATCACTTCGCACCCACATCACCGGACCGGTTATACGTGGAAAGCATATCCAATGTATGATTATGCTCACGGACAGTCGGACTATTTTGAAGGGGTAACACATTCATTGTGTACACTTGAGTTCGAGGTACATCGCCCGTTGTACGATTGGTTTATCGATCAGTTTCAGGATACCGATTATCGTCCGCGACAAATTGAATTTAATCGTTTGAATCTAACCTACACGGTAATGAGCAAACGAAAAATGCTTCAACTTGTTCAGGAAGGACTTGTTAGTGGTTGGGACGATCCCCGCATGCCTACTATATGCGGACTTCGACGTCGTGGGTACTCGCCTGAATCTATTCATAATTTTATTGATAAGATTGGATATACAAAATTTGAAGCTCAAAACGATATCGGATTATTGGAGCATGCTGTGCGCGAAAGCTTGAATAAAACAGCTGTGAGAGTAAATGCTGTGATTAATCCGGTTAAATTGATTGTAACAAATTATCCGGCGGATAAGGTTGAAATGATGGAGACGGGTAATAATCCGGAAGATGAATCGGCAGGTACACGTCTCATCCCATTTTCTAGAGAA
>JBLIZK010000139.1:0-2133 GCA_048859825.1 Paludibacter sp. | reverse complement strand
CGGCAGTACGTTTACCCGGTTTGATACCCGGAATAAAGCCCTTGTTACGTTTCATATCCTCAGCCATTTGTGTTGGATTAACAGTAATAGCTGTATAGAAATATGTAAAGGCCACAATCATCAATCCAAATACAAGATTGTACCAGAAACCATTGTTATTCATGAAAGCACCTACAAACGATCCTACAGTTTCAGAACCTGAGAACTGAGCAAGGGTCACAGGGATAAACATGATAGCCTGAGCAAAAATGATAGGCATAACACCTGCAGCATTTATTTTCAGAGGAATATACTGACGTACACCACCATATTGTTTGTTACCAACCACACGTTTTGCATACTGTACGGGGATTTTGCGTGTTCCCTGCACAAGCATAATCGATGCAGCAATTACCAGCAAAAGGAATACCACTTCAAGCAGGAACATTACCAATCCACCACCGGCATCGGTTACACGTGATGCAAATTCCTTGATCACAGCACCGGGGAAGCGTGAGATAATACCCACAAGAATAATAAATGAAATACCGTTTCCGATACCCTTATCGGTAATACGCTCACCAAGCCACATTACAAACATACTACCACCAGCCAGAATAATGGTTGATGATACTGTAAACCACCAGCTTTCAGGAAGAGCCGAACCGGCCTGAGCCAACTGTACGCTTAAGTTGATAAGGTACGATGGACCCTGCAAAAGCAGAATAGCTACTGTAAGGTAACGTGTGTACTGATTCATTTTCCGACGTCCGCTTTCGCCTTCGCGTTGCATCTTTTGGAAATAAGGAACCGCAATGGTCAACAACTGGATCACAATTGATGCCGAAATGTAAGGCATAATACCAAGGGCAAATACCGAAGCATTGGCAAAAGCACCACCAGAGAACATATCCAACAAAGCCATTAAACCACCACTGGTTTGAGATTTCAAGGCTGTCAGAGCCGTTGGGTCAATACCCGGAAGAACGACAAACGATCCAAAACGATAGATCAGCACGAACAAGATGGTTGTCAGCAATCGACTACGAAGGTCTTCGATTTTCCAGATATTTTTAAGTGTCTCTATGAATTTCATGTGTAATTATTTATTTAAATGTCAACATGAAACTGTCCCGTCCTATCAAAATGCAGAACGGGACCCGTTTCGTGTGGTTACAATTTTACTACGGTTCCACCAGCAGCTACGATAGCTTCTTCGGCCGATTTAGAAAATGCGTTGGCTTCCACTTCAACTTTTACAGTCAAAGCACCTTTACCCAGAACTTTCACCAAAGCAGTACGTGAAATAAATCCGGCTTCGCGGAGTTCATTCAGACCGATTTTGCTGAGTTTTGCACTCTGAGCAAGAGCTTCGATAGTTTCGAGGTTGATAGCTTTAAATTCAACGCGATTCACGTTTTTGAAACCGAATTTAGGCAAACGACGCTGGATAGGCATCTGACCACCTTCGAATCCCACTTTACGTGAGTAACCCGAACGCGATTTCTGACCTTTATGCCCTTTAGTTGAAGTTCCGCCTAAACCTGAACCTGTACCACGACCGATTCTTTTGCGGGTTTTCACCGAACCTTCTGCAGGGGTTAAACTATTTAAATTCATATCTTAATATTTTAAAGAGTCAATTATTATTATTTAATCACTTCAACCAGGTGTTTCACCTTAGCTACCATACCCAATACGGCTGGAGTAGCTTCATGTTCCACAACGGCATTCATTTTCTTCAAACCGAGTGCTTCGAGCGTAAGCTTCTGCACTTTTGGCGATTTGATTTTACTGCGAACTTGTTTTATTTTAATAGTTGCCATAATTTATCCAATTTTAACCGTTAAACACTTTATCGAGTGATACACCGCGGTTCTGAGCCACGGTCTGTGCATCGCGTAATTCACCTAAAGCCACGATAGTAGCTTTTACAAGGTTATGAGGATTCGACGATCCTTTTGATTTTGCAAGTACGTCGGTAATTCCCACACTTTCGAGTACGGCACGCATGGCACCACCGGCCTTTACTCCGGTACCCGCTGAAGCTGGTTGAATTAAAACCTGTGCTCCACCAAATTTCGAAAACTGTGCGTGAGGAATAGTTCCCTTGTATACCGGCACTTTAATCAGGTTCTTTTTAGCAGCTTCAGT
>JBLIZK010000138.1:0-13547 GCA_048859825.1 Paludibacter sp. | reverse complement strand
AATTCCGGAACAATCAGAATCTGAAGCAAACGACACATCATCAGAAGTACAAGAATAATCATTTATAAAAATCAACATTAAGTTAAATAGCAACTGAGTATTTTTTAGTATTCAGTTGCAAAGAAATCAATTTTAAAATCCATATGAAAAAAGTAATTTTATCCATGATTTTGGCTTTGAGCGTTGTATTTGGATTTGCTCAAAAAGCCAATGTATCGAAAGCTAAAAACAAAGCTTTGATGGAACCCGCAGACTTTGCCGGTGCGCGCGAACTGATTAAACCCGCATTGACAGATCCAACCACAAAAGACATGTCGACCACCTGGCACGTGGCAGGCCTAATTGGTTACATGGAAAACGACGGTGAGATTAAAAAACAAATGCTTAATCAGAAATTTGATGCTGAACTTAAAGGTAAAGCCATTATGGAATCGTATGAATATTTTCTGAAAGCATACGCACTTGACAGTTTGCCTGATGCGAAGGGAAAAATTAAACCTAAAGTTCAAAAAGACATCAAATCAAAAATTAAAGAATACTATACTAATCAGGCAAATCTGGTTGCTTACGGCGCATCACTTTTTGAGAAAAAAGATTATGTAAATACAATTAAAGTATTTGAAACTTACTTAGCAATTCCTGATTTAAAAATGATGAACAATGAAATCAAAAAGGATTCAGCGTACTTCATGATTAAATATTATACTGCAATTGCCGCTACAAATGCAGAATTGGGCGACAAAGCTATTAAGTACTACAGAGAGTTGGTAGGTAAAAATTACGAAGAACTAACTGTACACCAGCTACTTTACGAAGAATACAAAAAGAAAAATGACACTGTAAACTTTGTACAGGTTCTTAAAGATGGCTTTACAAAATTCCCACAAGAACCATGGTTTTTACAGAATCTGATTAACTTCTACATTTACTCAGGTCAAACCAAAGAAGCGCTTATCTATTTGAACAATGCAATTGAGAAAGAACCTAAAATGGCTCAATATCAATACGTAAAAGGTAACATCGACGAATCTTTGGGAAATCAGGAAGAAGCCAAAAAGGCTTTTGAAAGAGCAATAGAGCTTGACCCTAAGTTGGCAGATGCTTATGCAGGACTTGGTCGTATCTACTTCAACAAAGCCGTTAAAATGGCCGATGCAGCTAACGACATTAAAGACAACAAACTTTTCAACGCTGCTAAAAAACAAGCCGACGAAGTATTCAAACAAGCAATTCCTTACTTTATCAAAGCAAAAGAAGTGAATCCTGAAGAGCGCGAATACCTGAAAACATTAAAAACTTTGTATTACCGTTTGAAAATGGACAAAGAATTTGATGAGGTAGAAAAAGAACTTAACAAATAAGTATATTCTATTGAACGATAAAAAAGGCCGGTTGAAGTATTATCAACTGGCCTTTTTATTGTTAAATATTAAATCATTACTACATAGCCATTAAAAACCGGGCCATCCGTCGCGTACGTTGCGATAAAAGTATCACTCTATTCTCTGTTGTTTCATCAATTATTTCCTGATTTACACCACGTATCGTTAGCAACTCAAGCTCTGTATTGTAAGTTACGCGAAACTCGTTCGAAAGTTCGTCAAGTGCAGCCTGTAGGTAACGTGTATTGTCCACACAAATTGAGATACTGATAGCCGAACTTTGTATCAGTGAAATTTTAAGACGATGCTTTTGAAATATAGAAAATGCGCGTGATAGACTTTCTTCCAGAACAAACGAAAAATCTTTAGGACGAATTGTTATCAGAACCAAATTTTTTCGAAGGATAAGAACCGGCACCGAAATCGGATTATCAGTTTTCTCTTTAATTACAGAACCAGCTTCGTGCGGAGCACCAAAAGGACGAACAAATAATGGTATTTTCTTATTTTCGAGCGGTTTAATAGTTTTAGGGTGAATAATTTGCGCACCACTATACGCCAATTCTACTGCGTCAAGATACGTAAGTTCAGGAATATGAATCGTATTTTTAAAAATCCGCGGATCTGCATTTAATATTCCGGGGACATCTTTCCAAATAGTGACACTATCAGCATTCAGCAAATTACCAACCACAGCAGCGGTATAATCCGAACCTTCACGACCGAGAGTTGTAGGATCGCCACTCATATTGGTACCAATAAAACCCTGTCCGATATAAATTTTTGATGTTGCAAAATTGGCAGCCATTGACAAACGTCTCTCCGACTCATCCATACGCACGTTTGCTTCTCTGAAGTTACTATCAGTAACCAGTAATTTACGCATATCGAGCCAGACATTCTGAACTCCGGAGAAATTCAGATATTCTGAAATAATCTTTGTTGAAATCACCTCTCCAAACGAAACCAGATAATCGTAGCAACGGTCATAATCTGTGGGCAACCCATTATCTATATATGAATTCAGTTCAGCAAATACATCGGCAATGGCAGCTCGTCCTATTGCTTTATCGTCAAAAAGAGCGTCAATTATTTCAATATGATACGCTTCGACTTCAGTCAATTTAGCATGTGCTTCCCTCCTTTTTCCTGCCATAAAAAAAGCCAAAACCTCTTCCATAGCATTGGTGGTTTTGCCCATTGCCGAAATGACTATAAAAAGATCATCTGTATTTTGGGTTACAATTTGCTGAATATTCCGAATACCTTCAGCCGATCGCACCGAAGCACCCCCAAATTTAAATACCTTCATTGTGTTTCCTGGTTTAAAAAATAAGTTTTCGTTGTTAATTTCACATCAAAATTAAAAAAAGAAATTGATTGAATTGGCATTATTATGTAAATCAAACACAAAAAAGATTGCAAATTAAATCTAATCGCAACCTTTAAATAATTTATGGTGATAACACTACATTTTCACACTATTCCCTGAGCTAACATTGCTTTAGCCACCTTTAAAAATCCGGCTATATTGGCTCCTTTCATATAGTTCACATAACCATCTTCCTCAGTACCATATTTAACACACTGATTATGTATTTCACTCATAATCTGGTGTAATTTCTGGTCAACTTCATTGGCTGTCCACGAAATGTGCATCGCATTTTGAGTCATTTCAAGACCTGATGTAGCTACGCCACCTGCATTAACTGCTTTTCCGGGGCCGTACATAACTTTATGTTGCAAAAACAACTCAATCGCCTCTGGGGTACAGCCCATATTTGAGATTTCGGCCACACACAAAACTCCGTTTTCAATAAGAAGTTTAGCATCATCGGCATTTAATTCGTTTTGAGTAGCACAAGGCAATGCTATATCAACTTTCACTTCCCACGGACGACGGTCAGGTACAAACTGTGCTCCAAATACCTCGGCATATGGTGCTACAATATCGTTGCAGGTTGCCCGTAATTCAAGCATATAGTCAATTTTCTCACCGGAAATTCCATCCTTATCATAAATATACCCATCCGGGCCTGAAATTGTAACCACTTTAGCTCCTAGTTCGGTTGCTTTAATGGCTGCACCCCAGGCAACATTGCCAAATCCTGAAATGGCAATTGTTTTGCCTTTAATATCATATCCGGCTGTTTGCAACATTTGATGCACAAAATACAAGCCGCCAAAACCTGTTGCTTCCGGACGAATGAGTGAACCGCCAAATTCAAGATTTTTACCTGTTAGAACACCTGTATTTTCGCGCGCCAACTTACGGTACATCCCATACATATAAGCCACTTCGCGTCCTCCAACGCCAATATCGCCTGCTGGAACATCTGTTTCGGGTCCAATATGACGCCACAACTCCAACATAAATGCCTGACAGAAGCGCATTACTTCAGCATCTGACTTTCCTTTAGGATTAAAATCAGAACCTCCTTTACCCCCACCCATCGGCAGCGTAGTTAATGCATTCTTAAATATCTGTTCAAAACCCAGGAACTTTAAAATGGAAAGATTTACCGAAGGGTGAAATCGCAAACCTCCTTTATACGGACCAATTGCATTGTTAAACTGAACACGGTAACCTAAATTAATCTGCACATCGCCCCTATCGTCAACCCAGGGAATCTTAAAGGTAAAAATACGATCAGGTTCTACAAGTCTTTCCGCAATTTTTGCTTTTTCAAATTCAGGGTGATTATTATATTCATCTTCAATTGTCATTAACACTTCTTTAACCGCCTGAAGATACTCGTTTTCGCCCGGGTGTTTGGCTTCGAGTTGATGCATTAATTTGTCGATATCCATAATCGTATTATTTTAATTAAACAATATGCTTTGTTTGTTTTAGCTCCGGTTTATATAAAAAATAAACTGAAAAAGCCCCTTTTGTTTCAATTTGTAAGCACAATAAGCAAGTTAATTTTCAGAACAGAACAATCTGACATTTTGATAGTTAAACATACAAAACATTCAACTAACTCAGGACAAAAGCCATTAAAATCAACAACTTAACCACAATCAGCTTACAATTAGAAAACAGTACAATTTTACAACATTTAATTGGCGAAAAAAAATTTTTTGTACTAAATTTTGAAAAAAAATACATTTTGATTGAAATTCAAATATTTCAGAATATATTTACATTTGAAAATAAAAGTTCGACGAATGAATTCAGACAGCATCAAAAAATTGTATTTTAAAGATACATCGTTTGTACACCTAATGCACCACCGTATTTATAATGTATTGCTTTATGCCAGCAAGTACGATGCATTTGTGCTGGAAGAAGACGGGCGTATCGACGAACAATTATTTTTCGAATACACGTCCTTAAACCTCAGATATCCACCACGTTTTACGCTTGTAAATTCGGAAGCGGAGGCGGACCGAATGCTAAACGAACGCACATTTGAGCTTATCATTTCGATGCCCAGCGGCGACAGCATTAATCCATTTGAATGGGCAAAAAAAGTAAAAAAAAGCTATGCCGAAATTCCAATTGTGGTGTTAACACCGTTTTCAAAATCAGTTTCACAGCGCATCTCAAAAGAAGACCTGAGTGCGGTTGACTACGTATTCAGCTGGTTGGGCAATACCGATTTATTATTGGCAATTATAAAACTAATTGAGGATAAAATGAACGTAGACGAAGACACTAAAAGTGTGGGAGTCCCGGTAATTTTATTTGTTGAAGACTCCATACGATTTTATTCATCAATAGTACCTCAGCTATATAAATATGTATTTAAGCAATCCCGCTCATTTATGACTGAGGCTTTAAACGAGCACGAACAAATGTTGCGAATGCGGGGAAGACCCAAAATATTACTTGCCCGAAATTATGAAGAAGCCATTAGTATTTATGTAAAATACAGTGAACACATGCTTGGTATTATAACCGATGTGAGTTATAATATTCAAGGTATGAAAAACAAAAAAGCCGGTATAAATCTGAGTCGTTACATTCGTTTGCACGACAATAAAATTCCGATTATTATTGAATCAACCGAAGAAGAAAACCGCAACGACGCTCAATTGGCAAACGCCACATTTTTAAATAAAAACTCCAAAACCTTTCAACTTGAATTAAGAGAAGCTATCAGTAGTAATTTAGGTTTTGGCGATTTTGTATTTATTCATCCTCAAACAGGCGATGAGGAAGCAAAAGTTGAAAACCTGCGTGGTTTACAGGAAACCATTTTCAAAATAAGCGACGAAACATTGCTTTATCATGTAAAGCGTAACAATATATCGCGTTGGTTATATTCGCGTGCGATGTTTCCATTGGCCGCATTTTTGAAAAACATTAGCATCGACAACTTTGAAAACGGCGATTTAAAAGAGGTGCGCCAGATTATTTTTGACGCCATTGTAAATTACCGGAGAGTTAAAAACAGGGGCGTTGTTGCTGTATTTCAGCGCGATAGATTTGACCAATATTCTAACTTTGCACGTATTGGCGAAGGTTCACTTGGTGGCAAGGGGCGCGGTTTAGCCTTTATTGATGCTATGATAAAACGCAACGAATCGCTCGACACTTTTGAGAATGTACAAATCACAATTCCTAAAACGGTAGTTATCTGCACCGAGATTTTTGCTGAGTTTATGGAACAAAATCATCTGTATCCGATTGCATTATCCGAGAAAGAAGACACAGAGATACTTGCTGCCTTTTTAAAAGCACAGTTACCCAAACATTTGATTGCAGACTTACATGCATTTATCAGTGCCATTAACTCACCGGTAGCAGTCCGCTCATCAAGCTTATTGGAAGACTCACATTATCAGCCATTTGCCGGCATTTACTCCACCTATATGGTACCGTACAACAAAAGCAGCAAAACGCATATGTTGGTAATGATTACTGAAGCTATTAAAGCTGTGTATGCTTCGGTATTTTACAAGGAAAGCAAAGCCTATATGATGGCCACAAAAAACGTTATCGACGAAGAAAAAATGGCCATAGTATTACAGGAAACATGTGGTAAAACCCATGGAACAAAATTCTACCCGTCGTTTTCAGGTGTTATCAGATCGTTGAATTATTACCCGATTGGAGCCGAACGAGCTGAAGAAGGTATTGTAAATGTCGCATTAGGACTGGGTAAATACATCATGGATGGCGGAGTCACTCTCCGGTTTTCGCCCTCGTACCCACAGAATCTGCTTCAAACCAGCACCATTGAATTGGCACTGAAAGAAACTCAAACCTACTTCAATGCTCTGGACCTATGCGAAACCTGCTTTGTACCAAAGGTGGAGGATGGTTTTAATATACTAAAACTACCGTTGCAGGAGGCCGAAAAAGATGGTACTTTAAAATACATTGCATCGACCTACGATATTCACAACGAATCCATTAGTGATGGGATTTACCCGGGCCGAAAAATTATCAGCTTTGCAAATATATTAAAGCACGATGTAATGCCATTGGCCGATGTGATAAAAAAAATCATGCAGGTTGCTCAAAATGAAATGGGGCGACCCGTTGAAATAGAATTTGCCGTGAATCTGGATTATAACAAAAACAAACAACACAGTTTTTATTTGCTTCAGATACGCCCCATAGTTGACACAAAGGAATTTATCAACGAAAATCTGGATGCAATTCAATCAACCGAAGCCATAATAACAAGCAATAATGCGCTCGGACACGGCATTTTGTCCGACATATATGATATTGTATATGTCCGTCCCGAAGTGTTTAAGGCTGCAAACAGCGAACAAATTGCGTCAGCAATTAATGCTGTAAACAAACAATTAATGGATGAAAACCGAAACTATATACTGATAGGACCCGGCAGATGGGGTTCAAGCGATCCCTGGTTAGGAATTCCTGTGAAATGGTCGGGAATTTGCAATGCACGGCTTATTGTCGAGTCGGGTTTATCTAATTACAGAATTGACCCCAGTCAGGGCACTCACTTTTTTCAGAATTTAACATCACTCGGAGTGGCCTACTACACCATCAATCCGTTCCGAAACGATGGCACATACGATGTAGAATTTTTGAATAGCAAGCCTGCTCAATTTGAAAATGAATACATCAGGCACGTACGCTTTCATAATGCTCTGATAGTGAAAACCGATGGTCGGAAAAATTTAGGAGTTGTCCTGAAACCCTGAGAAAGCGTTATTTGTCGTCAACAGGAGTGGCGGGAGTAAGCAGGTTCAATTGCAAAAAAGCAGCATCGAGCCAACGACCAAATTTAAAGCCAACTTCTTTAAAAGTACCTACATGCTGAAAACCAAATTTTGCATGTAAACCTATACTGAGTTCATTTTCAGCATCAATTACGGCTATAATACTATGATACTCCTGAGCTGTTGCATGGCTAATAATTTGCTCCAACAGCACTTTTCCAAGCCCTTGCCCACGATATGACTGATGCACATAAAGTGAATTTTCAATGGTATATTTATATGCCGGGCGTACCCTGAATTGTCCATACGAGCCAAAACCCATCAATACTCCATCGTCGGTTACAATACCAATTACCGGATAATTGTGTTCACGCTTGTAAGCAAACCATGTTTTCATAGTTTCCATTGTCCATGGTTTATAATCGTACAATGCAGTAGTATTCAGAATTGCATCGTTATATATTGCCAGAATCTGAGGAGCATATTCCTCCGTACACAAAATTATTTTCATTGAACAAAAATGACTAAAAAATACCGACCTCAAAATTAAGCAAAAACATCAGTAATTCAAGAAAATTTCATACATACATTCAACATATTCAAAATAAAATGGTTATCTTTGCAGCCGCTTTTCGAGAAAAAGCATTAGGTATAACAATTTTAAAAATTACAAAAATGCCCGCAAAAATCAGATTGCAACGTCATGGCCGTAAAGGATATGCTTATTATCATATCGTTATTGCCGACAGTCGCGCGCCACGTGATGGCAAATTCATCGAACGAATCGGTTCGTACAACCCAAACACAAATCCTGCTACAGTTGATTTGAAATTCGAACGTGCTTTGTATTGGATGCAAGTAGGTGCACAACCTACCGATACAACCCGTAACATTCTTTCGGCTGAAGGTGTTTTAATGAAAAAACACTTACTAGAAGGTGTGAAAAAAGGTGCTTTCGATGCTGATGAAGCCGAAAAACGCTTCGAAGCCTGGAAACTAACTAAAGATTCGAAAGTAAGCAAAACAAAAGAACAATTAGCTGCTGAAAAAGCTGCTGCTGCTAAAGCACGTCTGGCTGCTGAAGTAGAAGTAAACAAAGCAAAAGCTGCTGAAGTTGCTAAGAAAAAAGCTGAAGCGATAGCTGCTGCAGCCGAAGCTGAAGCTGCTCCTGCTGAAGAAACTACTGAAGCTACTGAAACAGCTGCTGAATAATTTCTTTTGTAAAAGAATAAACCGAAAGCCCGATGAAAATCGGGCTTTTTTGTATCTTTACATTTTGATAAATAAAAATAAACATGAACAAAACAGTAAACATTGCCTTACAGGTATTACCCTCATCAGACACACATCATCCATACGATTTGGTAGATAAAGCCATCGAAGTAATTGCGGCATCCGGACTTAACTATCAGGTAACCCCGTTTGAAACAGTAATAGAAGGAACCTACGACGAAATCATGGAAGTTGTAAAAAAGGCACAAGAAGCCTGTTACATAGCCGGCGCCGAAAGCATGATGACTTACATTAAAATACAAAGCTCGAAAAACGATGTAACCATTGACGATAAAATGCACAAATACAAATAATGATTCATCCGATGATAAATGTATCAGTAGTGCTCTACAACACTCCATATGTTGAAGTAGACCGACTTGTTGCCACACTCCGAAAATCGGATGTGGTAAACCACATTTATCTGATAGATAATTCAGCTATAAAAAACCCCGCATTCAGCAAATTATCGGCCACTTACATTGAAAATACAAAAAATATAGGATATGGAGCTGCTCACAACATTGCCTTAAAGCAAAGCATTGAGCAAAACACAGCCTATCACCTTGTAGTTAATGCCGATATTATTTTCGACGAAAAAATTCTGGTCACAATACTGGAATTTATGAATATAAATACAGATATTGGACATTTAATGCCTAAAATATTTTATCCGAACGGGCAAATTCAGTATCTTTGCAAACTAATTCCAACGCCTTTCGACTTGATTTACAGGCGATATTTGCCTGTTGGGTGGACAAAAAAACGTTCAGACAGATTTGAACTCCGAAATAGCGGCTACAATCAGATAATGGAAGTACCTTATTTATCCGGCTGTTTTATGTTTTTAAGGGTCGAAAGCCTGAAAGCGGTAGGAATTTTCGATGAGCAGTTTTTTATGTATCCCGAGGACATTGACCTCACGCGCAGAATACATCAGAAATACAGGACAGTATTTTATCCTGAAGTTTCGGTTGTACACGCACATGCCCAAAGTTCGTACAAAAACATACGAATGCTTTGGATACATACTGTTAACATGATACGATATTTTAACAAATGGGGATGGTTTTTTGACAAAGAAAGAGTAAAAATCAACAAAAGAATATTGAACCAATACAAGAAAAAAACATGAATTTCAGCATTTTAGAAATCACAAGTGCCTTTATGGTACTTTTTGCCATAATTGATATTTTAGGCTCAATACCCCTGATACTTAATATCAAAAAGAAAACGAATGTAGTGCATGCTTTCAGAGCCAGCTCTATCGCATTTCTTATTCTTTTAGCATTTCTGTTTTCGGGCGAAGCCATATTGAAGCTTTTTAATGTTGACATTCAATCGTTTGCTATTGCCGGTTCGCTCGTCATTTTTATTTTTGCCATCGAAATGATTCTTGATGTGGAGATAATGCACAATAAAGGTCCCGAGGGTAGCTCGTCTATCGTTCCACTTGCTTTTCCTCTAATTGCAGGTCCGGGCTCATTTACTACTCTTTTATCATTACGGGCTGAATATTCGGTTGAAAACATCATAATTGCTTTGGTACTCAACCTCGCTTTTGTCTATTTTGTATTAAAATCGACATCGCGTATCGAAAAAACAATTGGCGAAGGTGGTATTTATATACTTCGCAAATTCTTCGGAATTATTTTGTTAGCAATATCAGTTAAACTTTTCACATCCAACATTGGTACATTATTATAATGTCAAAAATTCAAATAACGATAAAAGGTATAGCTGCCGAATTAGTAGTAGGCAACTACTTACCATCCGACAAAACAATTTTCAATAATTGGGAAGAATTTTATAACTACAACGATGTGCTGCACGTATCCCAGTTACTTAGCGAACACATTTCTGAAATAACAGTAACAGTTGACGGAATCACTTTATTTACGGGTAAAATACCTGCTGAGGCTTTCAAGAAAGAGAAAAGCTTTATGCCGGCCATGATCGAAAACAATGTTTACCTGAGAACCGAGTGTGTTGAAAACGCCGTTTTTACATCAGAAACTGAGATAGATTCTTTTTCAATTCAAAAACTTCGGTTTCAAACACAGGATTACGACCTGATATTTAAAACGGCTAAATCCTTTGTTACCGGAGTATATTATGACGACACAAAACTAGATCTCACCTGGACGAAAGGCGAACCAATCGGCAATATCTGCCTGCTTTGTGGTTTTCAAAACGGATACTTATTACCAATATACGATGCAATAAAGAAAGTATATGCCAATAATCCAATGAATTAAAAAATATTCATGGAATAAAATCCAGAATATAGAACTTTTTCGTACAATATATGTTTATTTTAGTACAATACAAAACAATAAACATCATAATATATGAGAAAGATAATCTTACTCTTTGCAATAATACTATTCTGCAATTTTACTTTTTCGCAAAAAGGAACAATAAAGGGAAAAGTATTTAATGCAAAAACAAACGAACCAATTGAGTTCGCTAATATAGTCATACAAGGTACAACTATAGGCTCCACATCTGATCTGGATGGAAATTACATTTTTACAGGTGTAAATCCGGGGTTCATGCGCTTAATAGTTAGCTCTGTAGGTTTTGAGACAACTACTTCGGCCGAAATTCAGGTACAGGGCAACCAAACAACTTTTGTTGATATAGCCGTAAACGAAGCAGCATTTGCGATTCAGGAAGTTACTGTACGCCAAAATCTGAACTTAAAACGAATCGAAAGTCCCATTTCTGTACTTTCGGTAGGTGTTCAGGAAATTGAAAAAAGTGCAGGTGCTAACCGCGACGTATCCAAAGTAGTACAAGCATTACCGGGAGTTGGAGCCACCGACCCCAACCGCAACGACCTTATAGTACGTGGAGGTGGACCATCAGAAAACGTATTTTACCTCGACGGTGTTGAAATTCCTGTTATCAATCACTTCGCCACACAAGGCTCATCGGGTGGTGCCATTGGTGTTATAAACCCCGATTTTGTACGCGAAATAAATTTTTATACAGGAGCTTTTCCTGCAAACCGTACAAATGCATTAAGTTCGGTAATGGAAATTCGCCAAAAAGATGGCAGCAAAGATCGTGTACATACCAAGCTTTCAGTAGGAGCCTCGGATGCTGCTTTGACCATTGATGGTCCAATAGGAAAAAAATCAACCTTTATCGTATCGGCTCGCCAATCGTACCTTCAGTTTTTGTTCAAAGCTATTGGATTACCGTTTTTGCCAACCTACAATGATTTTCAATTAAAGTATAAATACGAAATTGATAAAAAAAACGAAATCACTTTTATCGGAATTGGTGCTATAGACAATATGACCCTGAACACCGAATTACAACAAACAGGAACAGAAACGCAAAAATACATTCTCACCTACTTACCCGTATATAATCAGTGGAATTACACCAATGGGCTTATATACAAACATTTTGGCGATGGATTTATTGACAGTTGGGTTTTAAGCAGAAATATGCTTCGCAATAAAAATTACAAATACCAGGACAATGATGATACGAAAGCAAAAACGCAGGATTATGTATCGGATGAAGCCGAAAATAAACTCCGCTACGAACGGGATTATCCGTACTGGGATGTAAAACTTAAAATCGGAGCCGGAGTTCGGTATTCACATTATACAAATCAGACATACAGACAATTATATGTAAACAACGCAGTAACCGATTTAAGATATTCAACAAAACTGAATTTGTGGGGTTATCAGTTTTTTGCACAGGCATCAGATGAGTACCTTAACGACAGACTCAAACTGTCATTGGGTATAAATGCCGTAGCAAACAACTTCAACAAGAACATGCGCAACCCTCTTAATCAGTTTTCACCCCGGTTGTCAGCCTCATATGCTGTTACCGAAAAATTTGATTTAAATGCCAATTTCGGACGATATGCCGCACAACCGGCCTATACAACTATGGGCTATAAAAATGCTGCTGGCATACTTGTGAATCAAAATGAGAATTTAAAGTATATCATTTCGAACCAGGCCATTATGGGTGTTGAGTACCGTCCGGTGGAGAAAATGCGCATCAGTTTGGAAGGATTCTACAAACAATATCTTCAATATCCGTTATCAGTTGCCGACGGATTAAGTATTGCCAGCAAAGGAACAGAATACGGTCAAATTGGCGACGAAGAAATAGTTTCGGATGGGAAAGGCCGTGCATATGGTGTAGAATTATTAATCAAAGTAATGGAATGGCAAAATCTGAACATTACATCAACCTACACTTATTTTCGCAGCGAATTTACAAACGCAGATGGTCATTACCTGCCATCCAAATGGGATACGCGCCATTTATTAAATCTGATAGCCAGCTATAAACTACCTAAAAACTGGAATATTGCGACACGTTGGCGTTATGTGGGTGGTGCACCTTATACGCCTATCGATGCCGACAAATCATCAATCATTGAAGCATGGGATGTTACAAATCAGCCATACTATAATTACAGCGAATTCAACTCACTGCGATTAAAAAACTCTCACCAGTTAGACATACGTATTGACAAAGAATTCTATTTTAAAAAGTGGGTATTAAATTTGTACGCTGATGTACAAAATGCATATATTTTCAAATCGGAAAGCACACCAATCTACACCAACAAAGATACATCGGGTAATGTAATGATAAACCCTACCGATAATAGTCGGTACGTATTACGCGAACTGAACGACAATGTAAGTGGTACAATCTTACCTACAATCGGAATAATTATTAAAATTTAAAAATGAA
>JBLIZK010000137.1:0-4798 GCA_048859825.1 Paludibacter sp. | reverse complement strand
CCGATCTAGCATTGAATCCACCAAACCAGATAGGCCCGAATTGTTCACTATTAGACAATGACCCACCGGCCGACAAATAAAGGCTTCCAATACTTTTACTCAGATCGATAAATGCATTACTAAAAAACCGATTATCTTTTTTAGTGAAATCCTGACGGTCGTCAAAAGGATTATTTACTGAAGAATCCATTTTAATCCCAAGTTGATTGCTATAAATATGCTCATTACGCAACTCCATGCCCAAAGTAGCTGTTGCAAACGGGAAACGCAATACGGTTGAAATTTTTCCGCCGGAAACATCGGTTAAATGATAATTATGACCGGTATACCACGATGGTTTATTTGTAATTGAATCGCGATACAATTCAAACCGGTCGTAATGTTTACGGAAGTATGCCTGAGAGGCTATTGTGGCAATACCGCTGGTATATTGCCAGTTTAGAGCACCAAAAAATGTTTTAGTATAGTCAAATTGTAAGGGATATTTAAAACTGTAAAACGCATTAGCACCGTATGATTTTTGCTGATAGCCCAGTTGTAAATCGAACGTTCCGTACTTATTAGCTGAAAATGTAGTATGCGAAAACGCATTCAACATCTGATAATCAGTATTTGGAATATAACCGGCACTTGATTTATGAGTAATGGTATTAAACGAGGATATTTTGCCAGCCCGAATTGTACCTGACAAACTTTGCATAAATGTATCGAAGCTCCCGGCAGTCAGTTGTGCCGAAAGCTGACTTTTTTCCTGATTATTGGTTACAATATTGATAGCACCACTAAAGGCATTCGGGCCATACATACGGGCTGCCGAACCCTGCAAAATTTCCACAGACTGAACATCGCTCAACTCTACAGGAATATCCAGGTTGTAATGCCCTGTCTGAGGGTCGGTTATATTTACACCATTCAGCAAAATCAACACTTGGTCGAATGAGCCTCCACGTATACTGATATCAGCCTGCGTACCTCCTACTCCACGCTGCCTGATATCCACCGAACTTAGCGATTCTAAAAGCTGGTCCAATGAATTTACAGGCATTTTTGCTATGCTCTGCTTGTCAATAACCGTAAGCAAACGACCTGATGCTGTATTTAAGTAAGTCCGTTGACCAACCACATCGACAGCATTTAATTTTAAGTTAGTTGAATCAGTTAACAACTGAGCCGAAACAGATGCCCAAAAGAACAAGCATCCAATTAGAATTTGTAGATTTTTTTTCATCAATAAAAAAATAAAAAAGGTTGCTGCGGATAAACCACAACAACCTTACGTGAATATAATGTATATAATATAAAATCGTAACATGCAGCAACTTCAGCCGGAGCTGCAGTTGCAAAAACAACAAGTTCAGCAGTTTGCGCTTTTAGCTCAGACTGTTCAATTTCTGAACCCTGTAAATCATCAGCCTTATTATTGTCTGCAAGAAAATCGGTACATACCAACGATTTAACTTCAGCCTTTTGGCTAACATTACCAGCCAATACGCCTATAGAAACCACATGCGTAACGCTAATAAACAAAGCGTAACCCTTACGACTCCATCGGCGAAACCGTAAAGATGTATTTGTATGTAAACCTGACTGATTCAATTTATTAATCCTGCTCAATGAATACCGATTTATTTAAGCGGCCACGCCACACATCCTTGTGTATAACCGACAATGAATCCTGTCCACCGATTAAATAGATAAATTTATTATTACCAACAACTACCGACTGATTGTACCTGCGTTGATAGTTGGTATAATAAACCGAATCTTCTAACAGTGTAGGATCTACAAATTTTTGACGTACTCGCATGTAAGTTGTATCAAAAGCTATCCACGAATATCCTTCGTCGGCCGACTGTACAAAAAGATTTGCAGGCATTTTGTCGTTATAATCCAACCCTCCAAAGGCGAGTAACTTATCTTCGTAGTAAATAATAGAGGCACCGGTACGGTATCCATATGTAGAGTTCTCTTTTCCGAAATTAAACCACAAGAAACCATCTTCCGATGACCAAACAGTATTCAGCGCTTCACCACTCTGATCTACACCGCCTGCTATAAGCACCTTTGGTACATTTGTTCGTGATACAAACGCCACAGAACCATAACCGGCAACAGGAAACTTATCGGGCACTTCGGATGGATACATAGCCCAATTTTCACCATCAGCAGTATTCGCAAAGCGGAATTTCGAATCATTTATTGATTGCACTAAAGCCCACAATTTGCCTTTAAAAACATATAAAGTGTTTTTAAACCAATAATCGTTGGTTGCAAATACTTTTTTGCTCCATTCAACACCATTTGTAGATGAATATACTAAACTGTCGGCATGAAACATATATATCGTATTGTTGAAAACTGTCATCGATTTCAAACCAGCATTTTCAGGTAACCCCATTACTTGCCCTTTCGATATCCAGTTTACACCATCGGCGGATTTATACAAGAAACTACGCAATCCGTTGCTTGCGAAAAAATAAATTGAATCATTTACAAAGAGAGCCTTTTGTATGGCTGCATTTTCACTATAAATATCAGATGCTATGCTTTCCCATTTGTAAAGTTCAGGTTCTACTTTGTGAACATTAACCCTTATTTGGTATACTCTGGAAGTTACACCATCCGATGCATAGTTGCGAATTTTAAACACTCTGTTGAAATTGAGGGTATCTGTTCCCGTTAACAATACAGAATCTTTGAAATTCCCCAATGAATCATTTCTGTATACATAGGTTTTATACTGACTATTAAACCTGAAAGTTGGAATTACAGAGTCTATTGCAGTATTATACGGTAAAGAGTCGGTATTGATGATCAATGAATCGCCTGTGATAGGATCTATTTCCACATCAAATTCAGCATCTTCTACATCCTCATCGTCATCGTTGGCAGCCGCAAAAGACAGCGAATAAAAAGAAGGATCAGACGAAACTTCTGTTTCGGTTGTCGACAGCCAGTTACATGAGCTTAACAGTAAAGTAAAAACAATTCCGGTTACGAAAAGTGGGTATAACTTCATGTGAAAATAATCTATATGATTTATTTGAGGTGGCAAAGTTAAAAAACAAATTACTGCATGTGAATGCAAGTAGTTAAGTTTTATTGTTTTTTAATTTTTAAATTCGAAGTGAAACATTATTCAGGCGAATTGCGTATATTTATTTAGTAATCAAGCTTAACTGTAACCGGACAATGATCCGAATGAACTGCCTCAGTCAGTATTTGTGCATTCGATAATTTATCACGCAGCGGCTCGCTAACCCAATGATAATCAATACGCCAACCCGCATTCCGAAATCGGGCACCACCTCTGTAACTCCACCAGCTGTACTTTTCGGCACTTTGGTCGAACACGCGAAACGAATCAAGCATACCTATGGCCTCAAATCTGTCGAGCCAATCTCTTTCTTCTGGTAGAAAGCCAGAAACACCGTTCTGTCGCTCAGGATGATTGATATCGATAGGTTTATGGCAGATATTATAATCACCACAAACTATTAAATTAGGGCGTTCTGTTAATAAATTTCTCACAAAGGGCAGAAAAGCCTCCAGAAATTCCATTTTAAACGCCTGTCGTTCATCGCCCGATGAACCGGAGGGTATGTACACCGAAATGATTGATAAGTCGCCAAAATCAGCTCTAATAACCCTTCCTTCTGCATCAAATCGCGGATTATTCATACCTACTACAACATTATCAGGCGATTTTTTAGTAAGAATAGCTACACCGCTATAACCTTTCTTCTCAGCCGAATGCAAAAAAGAAGTATAACCCATTTCTGCAAACAGCAATGTGTCAATTTGCTCGGGTTGTGCTTTTGTTTCCTGAAGGCAAAGCACATCAGGATTTTCATTATGCAGCCATCCTTTAAAATCTTTTGTCAGTGCGGCTCTTATTCCGTTTACATTGTACGATATTACTTTCATCTGAAGGCATTTTAAATTAATAATAATGGCACAAAGCGAGTTACAAATTGTACACAATTCCTTTCACCCATTCGGCCCACTGAGCAGCAGTTTTAGTTTTATCAAACGTTTGCCAGGGTATAGGTTTGCCAATTTTTACAACAAACTCTTTGTTCTTTTGTTTGAACATTTCATCTGCCAAATACATCATTTCGATATTAAATTTGATGCCTAAAAATTTACGCAGATTGGCCAGATTATAGAAAAACTCGGAATTACGACCTTCAAAATATACCGGCACCACATCGCGTTTGTATTCTACGGCCTTAGTTATAAAGTTTTTTTTCCATTCCAAATCGCAAATACGACCTTTAATTTTACGCGAACATACACCAGCAGGATAAGTAACCAGATGATTATCGGACATATAAAGTTCACTCATCATATTTGCATGATCTTTGGTTTGTGCACCGAATTTATTAACAGGCACAAACATATCCTTTAATGGAGTTAGAAACATCATTAAATCATTCGAAAAGAACCGAACCTTACCTTCGTAATGTTTTCCTACGATATAGCCTGTAGCGACGCCATCAAGACCTCCCAGTGGATGGTTTCCTGCAAATATATAGCGACCGTCTTTGGGAGGCAAATTTTCCTCTCCCTCAATTTTCAGTTTTATTTGCAGATAATTAAAGGCTGCCTCAATAAATTCAACGTTCTTTACTCCGGGATTTTGATTAAAAAAAGTATTGAACTCTTCTTCGTGAACAATTTTACGTAAATAATTAACCAAAAATTTGGGTATACGTTTGTTTGGTGCCCGTTTTGCTAAAACGGCAGCAATATCAATATGGGGTACGTCCATGAATTTTAATATTTTTTGAAACGC
>JBLIZK010000136.1:0-3370 GCA_048859825.1 Paludibacter sp. | reverse complement strand
ATCAAGGTTTACAGGTACATAATCGTGGTAATTTAGCAAATTCGTAGCAGTTACAGCAGCTATATGTATCACAGCGTCACATCCAATGGCTGCTTTTCTGAAAACAGATGATTCGGTAAAATTTCCGAGCTCTACTTCTACCTTATTCAGGTCAAAACAAATATCTTTAGTACTCCTGACTATAATTCGTACATCGTACTTACGTTCGAGTAATTGCATCACTACATGATGTCCGAGTAATCCGTTGGCTCCTGTGACAAGAATTTTCATTTAAATGCTTGAATAAAGATAAAAGACAAAGATAAGTGTTTAATATTTTTGTCATACTGATATTCCTGTTTGTTTTGCTTATTACTGAAAAATGGCGTTTAAATACAAAAAAATGAGACAACCCAAACGGATTGTCTCATCATTAACCTAAGTCGATATTATTTAGTGCATTTACTTTAGTTTATCCGAAACCACTCCATCAACCGAGAATTTACCACCACCACTAATCATAAGCGATGCAGCTAAACCTAGTACCAGAATAAAATATTCCATGCCTTCGCCAGCCTGAGCACCAAACCAGTTCATAAAGAAACCGTGTTGTACGTGTCCACCAAGAAACATGGCGCCACCTAAAGTTAGAAAAATTGAAAAAGCCATAAAACGTGTCCCTGCTCCCAGAATAACACCAATAGCACCCACAAATTCGGCTAAAATTACCATTACACCCAGTACCAATGGCATACCCATACTCTGGAAAAATCCAAGTGTAGCTTCAAAACCATAACCTCCGTACGAACCGAGGGCCTTTTGCATACCGTGAGGTAAAATGACAACTCCTAGCGCCAGGCGCGAGATTAATAACGACCAACTTGTGGTATCAGTAGAAAAGAATTTTTTAATTAAAGTGTTCATATTCAATCTTATTTATTATTATTTATTACATGTTATTTACTGAGTGTTTTGGGGCTTCGCCCATTATTTCATTCGCGTTACTCATATTTAAATCATTATTAACAGCGAATTTTAATAGAATATCAAACCGGTACTTCCATTAGAAGAATTTTACTCTTTGCATTAGTTTTAAATTCAATTGTATCTGTTTCTGATATTCCAATACCATCTCTGCGATGCAAGTCAATTCCATTTACCGTTGCATTACCCTCAATTACAAATACATACACTCCGGTATTTGTAGCTTTCAGATGATAGCTTCCCTCCCAGCCTGCCGCCAAATCGCCCAGATGAAACCAGGCTTTTTGATGTATCCACATACCTTCGTCGTCGGGATTTGGTGATACAATCTGATAAAATTCATTTTGTTTTTCGATCTCTTTAATTGATACTTGTTCGTAACGTGGCGATACATTGCGTTTATCAGGAATAACCCAAATCTGAAATAATTCAAGCGGAATAGTTTTATCGCCATTAAATTCACTATGAAAAACACCCGTACCGGCACTCATTACCTGAATCTCGCCAGCTGAAATTATTCCATGATTACCCATGCTATCTTTATGCACCACAACTCCTTTCATGGGGATGGTTATTATTTCCATATTATCGTGGGGATGCATTCCGAAACCTTCACCAGCGGCAATCCAATCGTCGTTTAGTACGCGCAACGCCCCAAAATGAACCCGTTCAGGATTGTAGTAATTGGCAAAACTAAAAGTATGATGTGTGTTAAGCCAACCATGATTAGCATGTCCACGGGAACTTGCTTTATGTAAAGTATATTTACCCTTAATCCCTGTAGGGAAATAAGAAATAGCAGTGTTTGTATTCATATTTGTAATTATTAAAATTTCAAACTTTATCACTCCACATGAATGCGGTGAAGCGACGATACAAAATTACTGCCGAAAAAGCCTTTCGGAATTAAAAAAATCGGGACAAGAATTGCAAAAATCAGGACAAACGCACAGAAGAACGGAACTCAGTAGGAGTGAGGCCGGTGGTTTTTTTGAAGAAATTATTAAAATGAGCCGATTCTTCGAAACCCAAATCGTATGCTAATTCTTTTCCTGAAAGATTCGAAAATATAAGCGAACGTTTGGCCTCGGTAGCTATTTTACTCTGAATATGTTCTTTAGCCGATTTACCTGTACTGCTTTTTACGGTTTTATTTAAATAATCAGGTGTTACAGCAAGCATATCTGCGTAATCAGAAACCATATGTTTGGCTTTATAGTGCGCGTTTAATAATTGCTTAAACGACCGTAACAGATGGTTTGTTGTTTCTATAAATTGCGGGTTATTCTCCTTTACCAAACTACAATGATTGTTACTTTGTATCAGAAATAGCTTCATTAATGAACCTAGCGCATCGTTCGTATAATTCTTAAGCGATGCTGAAAAGTGTTCCATTTGCTCAATCAGGCTTTTATAAACCAACATCTGCGATTGGTTGAGTGGGAGAGGAGGCGACTGCCCGTAATCGTTAAAAAGGTATATATCATTAATCAGTTTTTGGGGGATTGAATTTGTAATCAGAAATTCATCGGTAAACGCCAAAACCCAACCTTTGGGTAATTCAGATGGTACTAACTGATGCATTTGGCCGGGCAAAATAAAATAAACTGTATTATTTTCTAATTCATATTTTTGAAAATCAACATAATGTACTCCTTTACCTTCTTCTATCAACACTATAGCATAATAATCGTGTCTGTGAGGCGAGTCCGATTCGCCGTTACCATTAAAATATACATCTTCAGCACGTTTTAATACAAAACTTTGCGATTCTATTCCGTTATCAGCAAACGAATATGTTTTAATCTGATTATGAGCCATTTTAAAAAGTATTTAATCTAAATTTGTTTGCTTTTTCTTTCCTTTTTAATGAAAATAATGAGCTTTGCAAAGCTACTTAAAGTAAATATAAATCTTTAAACTTTTTGAGTTTAATTTGTTGATATACCAAAATGTAAATATGCTTTACAAAAGCTGTATAACAACAAAACTCAGGAATATTGTTTACAAATTCAGAATAAATTTCTTTATCTGTTTAAAATTATAGAATGATACAAATTATCTTTGCAGCTCATTTTAAAATAATTATCCAATAAATAATGAAACAACAAACAGTATTACTTACAGGTGCAAGTGCCGGAATTGGAAAAGCTACAGCTGAATTACTCGTAAAAGCAGGTGTTATTGTGTATGGAGCATCGCGGAGTGGGAGTGAGGGGTATGAAAATTCAACATCAGGTGGAAAATACATACCAGTGAAAATGGATGTAAACCAGGAATCGCAAATTAAAGAAGTGGTTGATAAAATTATATCTGATTATGGATACCTGAATGTGGTTATAGCCAATGCCGGAAATGGAGTAGCTGGTGCCATTGAAGAAACAAGTATTGACGAAGTACGTTATCA
>JBLIZK010000135.1:0-2125 GCA_048859825.1 Paludibacter sp. | reverse complement strand
CAAAGCACCAATAACTACTATCGGTGTATAATACCGGGCAAATGTTGTAATGAATTTCTCGGTTTCCGCTTTTTGTGAAGTGGCGTTTTCGACTAACTCAAGGATTTTTGAGACAGACGACTCTCCAAATAATTTATCGACTTTTACTGTAAGCAAGCCGGATTGATTAATCATTCCGGCCATTACTCCATCTTTTTCAGATACTTTTCGGGGAACACTTTCGCCAGTTAGTGCTGCGGTATCAACAAACGAAGTTCCATTGAGTATTGTTCCATCGAGTGGTACTTTCTCGCCCGGCTTAACGATAATGGTGTCTCCAACTTTCACCTCTTCGGGAGAAACTTTGACTACCTCCTCACCTGATTTCAGATTGGCATAATCGGGTTTAATTTCCAACAACGATTTGATTGACCTGCGTGATCGACCCACTGCAATGTCCTGAAACAATTCACCTGTCACATAAAATAGCATCACTGCCACTGCTTCGGGCATTTGATGAATAGCAAAAGCTCCAAGTGTAGCTATGGCCATTAAAAACTGTTCATCAAAGAATTGGCCTCTAATGATATTTTTTACAGCAGAAGCTATCACATTCCAACCCACAATAAGGTAGGCGGTAACATATACAGCGTATTCAGCGAGTTGAAATGGGGTGTTGTGTAGCTTTTCTTCAAATACTATCCCGATAACCAGTAAGACCAAAGCGGAGGCAGCTTTAATTATGGTTCCTTTATTCTCTGCAAGTTCGTTTACTGAGACCAATGTTTTTACATTCTCAAAATCTTGAACTTCAACGTCCGGTTCAATTGCTTTAATCTTGGCTTTGACTTTTTCGATATTATTTGCATCAATTGTCATGGTGGCGTTTGCGAAATTTACCGATACGAATTTCACTTCTTCCATTTTTGACAGGCTGTTTTCAATCTTAGATGCACATGATGCGCAATCCAAGTTATTCAATTTATATTTTTTCATATTCGTTCTGTTTTACGAAAATGTTCGATTTTGTGAATAGTTAGTCATTTCTATTTGTATTTTTTGACTGTAAATATACCACTGTTTGTTTAGTTGGAAGTTGGCTGTTGTCATTTTCAGTTCGCAGAAAGAAATGCCTTTTGGCTATTTATCTTTTTCATTTTTTTACCTAAATCGAATCTATAACTCACCGATAATGCCGGATAAAGGGTTTCTATCATGAGAGCTGTAAGCGTAAGATTATCTGTGGCAGTCCATGATAATCCTTCATGAAAGTTTCTACCGTCATAAGAACCAAAAGCAGTGAATTTTTCAAAGAAGATAGCAGATAAGCCCGAAAGGAAAAATGGTTGGTCTAAATCCTTAAATACAGATGCAGCGCCCACATAACCTTGTAATGCAACTTTCTCGTTAAACTCAAAAGTTTTTGTCAGCATCCCATAAACCGATTGGTCATTTCCACCTGTACGAACACTTCCTGTTCCGATAATAATACCCGGATACCATTTGTCTTCTTTTTCAGCTAAAGCCTTTATACGTAAACTCCATATCGGTTTTTTAGCCTTGAAGGCGTAACCTACTCCCACATCCATCCATTTGAATACACCATAACGAACATTTGCAACAGTGTATTCGTCATCGGATGTAGGCATTCCTAAAACCGATACAACCAAATTGTTTTTTGCAATAATACCGCCACTGCTGCCACCCGAACATGCCGGACAATTTGGACCGCACTCCTGTGCATAACCCTTGCCGAAAATAAAAAATACTCCTGCAATTACAACACATACTTTAATCAAATTTTTAGTTTTTTTCATGACTCAGTTATTTAATATTTATTGCAAAAGTAATGTGTATTTAATGCAACTTGTTTGCAAACTTCTTACAGTGGTTGCACACTCCCTTAATAACATAATTTATTGTTTTTGTTTCAAATCCAACAGGTAACGTAACTTTAGGTATCGAAATATCTCTTAAACAATACGCACGATTACATACGGAGCAATAAAAATGGACATGTTGCCATGCAGTGCTGCAATCACACTCTTCAACGCATACCGAATATTTCAATGACCCAGAGCCATCATCAACCGTATGTACTATTAAATGGTTCAGAAATAGTGTCAAAGTCCTAAATAGGGTTGAC
>JBLIZK010000134.1:0-3347 GCA_048859825.1 Paludibacter sp. | reverse complement strand
TAAAAATGCCAGTTCAGTTTTCAATTGTACTTTTTCCACATCTTTCCGCAAATTTTCCTCACTCAACCATTTCGACATCATTTTAAATGCAATACTGGCACCTACCACCAATAACGAAATAATAATACCATTTGCAAACTGGATTGCATTTGAAGGTTTCATATCAGGTAATGGTTGTTTGTAGCCTATTGGAGCCGGCATCTTATCGCCAAGTTCCATTGGAGGCATACCGGGGCCAAGTTCCATTCGTGGCATCGATTGTGGTTCCTCTGTTTTTAGTGTATCCATGAGCCAAACACTTCCGGCATTGAAAAGCACGATGCTAAGCAATACAGTAAGGATGTAACGAACGTATTTTTTTGGAAATAACAGCCGAGGTACCAGCAATGTTATATTCAGCAGAAAAATACTAAAGAAAGTGGCAGTTCGTATCCATTCCTCTTTCATTTTATCCCAATATAGAGTAGTCCCGGATTGTTCCTGAAGGTAAGGTAGCGAAAATAATATAAGCCAAATTGTGGCAAAAACCACAATTTCTATTGTTTTGAAATCTATTTTACGTTCACTCATAGTATTTTTGAACTGAATAAAAAAACGAAAAGGAGAGACTTCACAGCTTCCCCTTTCCTACTTGTTGATTCTAAATACACTAATTAAAATCTAATCAAAAAAAGAGAAAACTTAAAATGCCTTTCGGTAAAGATAATGTTTGTTTTGTGTTTAAATGGTTTGTTCTCATGCAAAAATATCAATTTAATCAGAATAATTCAACTTTCTCTCATTCTTGTTGATTTACGATGTAAAGGTATTTCAACTCAAAATATTTTAAAACAATAATAAGTAAACAAAGGATATTTATCTGTGAAATTCCACTTTGGGGATTTTTTTGATTTTGGATTGAAAATATTTAGGCTAAAACTGTTATAATCGGGAATAATAGATTAATTTTGCGCGTTTTTATTTAAATATCCGTATATCAGTATGTTCGGGTAATACCTTAAATCGAATAATAAATACTTGAAAATTTTGGCTAAAGCATTTAAGCAGTATTATCTACAATATGAATAAAGAATTCAATTTCAAACTAGTTTCGCGCGTTATGGGAAGCCTCCTTTTGGTTGAAGGGGCACTTTTACTTTTAGTCTGTTTAATTCCTTTTATGTACGGCGAAACCGACGCCTATTATTTTTTCATATCTTCGGTTATTAGCTTTTCGTTAGCAGGAATCAGTCTTTTTTATGGTAGAAACCATTCTTCTGCCATTGGTAAGCGCGAAGGTTCAGTAATTGTTACATTTACGTGGATTTTATTTACACTCGTGGGATTGTTACCTTTTTGGTTAAGTAGTAGTATCCCATCGTATACCGATGCTTTTTTCGAAACAATTTCTGGTTTTACCACAACCGGAGCTTCTATCCTGAATAATATTGAGGAGTTATCGCACGGAATGTTGTTTTGGCGTAGCCTGACGCATTGGGTGGGTGGTTTAGGAATTATTGTTATTTCGTTAGCCATCTTGCCTGTTTTTGGAGCTAGTGGAACACAATTATTTGCCGCCGAAACCACCGGACCGACTAAAGATAAAATTCACCCGAAAATTCACGAAACTGCAAAGCGACTATTTTTTATATACATCATATTAACTTTCTCTGAAACAGTACTTCTGTTGTTTGGCGGTATGAATTTGTTTGATGCTGTTAATCACTCGTTTGCAACAATTGCAACCGGTGGATTTTCAACTAAACAGGCAAGTATAGCTTATTGGGATTCGCCTTATATTCAGTATATTATCGTTTTATTTATGATAATGTCTGGTGTTAATTTTAGTTTGTATTATTTTGGTTTTAAAAATAAGTTTGAAAAAATAAAGGAAAATGAAGAATTGCGTTATTATCTGCTCATTTTGTTTGGTTTTTCAGTTATTGTAACGCTTTCGATTATCGATTTTAGAGCTGATATTACCTTTAAGGCCATCGAACAAGCTTGGCGCGATGCTCTTTTTAGTGTTACTTCGTTAATGACTACTACCGGATTTTGTACTGCTGACTATATGTACTGGAAGCCATTAACATGGGTGATATTACTGGTTGTAATGCTTACTGGTGCTTCCGCCGGCTCAACAAGTGGCGGTATAAAAATGATTCGGGTTGTAATCTCGCTCAAAGCCATTTACTATGAATTTAAGCGCCTGATACATCCTAAAGCAATTATACCTGTGCGTTACAATGGTCATATGGTAAGCGACGATATATTAACTCGCGTATTGGCATTTACCTTGTTTTATCTTATAGTGGCAGTATTTGGAGTGCTGGTTTTGGCGATATCTGGTATGGGTTTTCTTGAATCAATAGGAGGTGCCGTAACTTGTTTAGGTGGCGTTGGGCCTGGGCTTGGTTTGGTAGGTCCTGCAGGTAATTTTCACGATATTCCTACTTTTAGCAAGTGGTTTCTATCGTTACTAATGCTGGCCGGACGTTTAGAGCTTTATACAGTCTTTCTTATTTTTAGTCCTGCTTTCTGGAAACGGTAATCCGGCAAAAATAATCCTTGTCCTTTGAATTGTAATTTGTTCTTAGTCTGACAAATTGCCACACATTCTGCCACTATTGCTGTTTCGGTGATTTTGGCAAAATAATTGATATAAATAGCTTGGTAAATATAGTTTCACAATATTTCAATTATGAAAAAGAAGCAAACATTAAACGAAGAAGAATTAAAAAATACGGTAGAGCCTGTTGAAAATGAGGTGGATAGTGTTGAGCCAGTTGAAGAAGCTGCAAAAGAAACTGAAACTTCAGAAATCGAAGGTACTGATGAAACAGTGGCCAAGATTGAAGAATTGGAACAAAAATGTGCCGATCTAAATGATAAAAATCTACGATTAATGGCAGAGTTTGACAATTATCGCAAACGTACTCTTAAAGAGCGATCGGAACTAATCAAAACTGCCGGCGAAAGTATTTTGGTAAACATGTTGCCATTAGTTGATGATTTTGAACGTGGCAAGAAGGCAATGGAAACTTCAGAAGATATACAGGCCTTAAAAGAAGGAATAGATTTGATATACAATAAGTTTGTGGCATTCTTACTTCAAAATGGTGTAAAAGCCATACCTACCGAGAACGAGAATTTCGATACGGATTTACACGAAGCTATCACCACTTTTCCTGCTCCAACAGAAGAATTAAAGGGGAAAATAATTGATTGTGTATCAAAAGGATATACGATGAATGAAAAAGTAATCCGATTTTCAAAAGTAGTAGTTGGAGAATAAGTAATTTTTTTGAACTGAATTTTATTTATATTAAATGTCAAAACGCGATTTTTACAGATCGGAAGAGCACACG
>JBLIZK010000133.1:0-3232 GCA_048859825.1 Paludibacter sp. | reverse complement strand
AGGGTAGCTAAATATGTAAAAACAACTACTCAGATACCTGTTATCTATTATATCCCGCCTAAAATCTGGGCATGGAAAGAACGTCGTATTGAAGATATCAAAAAATATGTTGATAAAGTGTTGACTATCTTTCCTTTCGAAACATCTTTTTATCAAAAACACAACTATTCTGTGGATTATGTAGGGAATCCTTCAGTTGATTCTGTATATAACAGACCATTACAACAACAGTCCTTTGAGTCGTTCTGTACAAAGAATACGCTTTATCCTAAGCCGGTAATAGCCGTGTTGCCCGGAAGCAGGCAACAGGAGATTAAAACCTGCTTACCCCGCATGGTTGAAGCTGCAACCTTATTCTCAGATTATCAGGTGCTGATAGCTGGTGCTCCGGGAATTGAAACTGCTTTTTATCAAAAAGTATTGCCGGGCTTAAAAGTGCCGGTAATTTTTGGACAAACGTATGAGTTGTTGCAACATGCTGATGCCGCAATTGTTAATTCAGGTACAGCAACACTCGAAACAGCACTTATTGGTGCCCCGGAAGTGGTGGTGTATCATGTCCCTTTTGGTAAGTTGGGCTATTGGGCCAAAGAACATTTTCTGAAAGTCAAGTATATTTCGCTCGTTAATCTGATTGCCGAAAAAGAGGCCGTAAAAGAATTAATTGCGCATAAATTTTCTGTGAGTCAGCTTCAGTTTGAGCTTGAAAATCTGTTGAAAAATAACTCATATATCGATGCTATGAGGCAGGAATACAGGAAAATAGCCGATGAGTTGGGGTCGGCCGGTACTGCAAAAAATGCTGCTTCAAAAATTTATGAATATACAAAAAGCAGAAATTTAGGTGAGAGCTGATTTTTGAGCCGAAATCATGTTTGTAATTCACTGAAAAATTGCTAACTTTGCAGCTCAATTGAGTAGGTATGGCATTTGATATTTCAATTGTGGGTTACTTAGCCGGATTATTGTCTGCGTTATCACAATTTCCACAAGCTCTGAAGGTAATTAGAACAGGTGATACGCAAAGTATATCGCCTGCTATGTATACCATTCTTACTCTCGGTGTTTTTTTTTGGTGGGTTTATGGTATATTATTGAATAATTTACCAATGATTCTTTCCAATGGCATTGCTTTGATACCTTCGTTTTATATTTTATATATAACTATTCGAAATCATTTCCGAACTAAAAAAAGAGGTGTATGAAAAAGATTTTAATCATTAATGGCCCAAATTTAAATCTTCTGGGTAAACGTGAACCGGAAGTATATGGCTCATTGACTTTTGAATCGTATTTTGATACTCTTAAAAGTAAGTATTCTGATGTGGAACTGGTTTATTTTCAATCGAATACAGAGGGTTTTCTGATAGATAAATTGCACGAAACCGGTTTTAGTTTTGATGGAATAATTATTAATGCGGGTGCTTATACACATACGTCAATAGCCATTGCCGATGCTATAAAGGCTATAACGACGCCGGTAGTGGAAGTACATATATCAAATGTATTTGCACGTGAAAGCTTTAGACATCATTCTTACCTGAGTCCGGTATGTAAGGCATGTATAGCTGGTTTTGGACTTGATTCGTATCGTTTAGCAATTGAATCGTTCCGTTAGGTATAAAAGGCAAATTGATTGCCTTTTTTTGTTTTTTAAGTAGTAATTTTTAAGGAGAAATAATAATAAATTTTTATGTCTAAATCAACAAAAATTGTAGCTACCATTAGCGACTTGCGTTGCGAGGTGGATTTTATTCGTGAATTGTATAACGAGGGTATTAACGTGGTTCGTATGAATTCGGCCCACTTACAGCGCGAAGGTTTTGAGCGAATTGTAAACAACACCCGTGCCGTTAGCAAAAATATTGCTATTCTGATGGATACCAAAGGTCCTGAAATCAGAACAACTAAAGTTGAAAACGATTCAATTGATCTTGAAACAGGCGATGTGGTTAAAGTAACCGGAAACCCTGATTTAATTTCAACAAAAGAATGTATTGCAGTAAACTATGTTCACTTTGTACGCGACTTAAATGTAGGTGACGCTATTCTTTTTGACGACGGCGAAATCGATCTTCGTGTTGAATCAAAAGACGAAAACTACCTGATATGTAAAGTTCAAAACAATGGTAACCTGGGTAGTCGTAAAAGTGTAAATGTACCGGGTGTACGCATTAACTTACCATCATTAACTGAAAAAGACCGTGCAAACATCCTTTTGGCAATTGAAATGGATTTGGACTTTATTGCTCACTCATTTGTGCGTAATGCTCAGGATGTTATTGATATTCAGAACATTCTTGATGAACATAAGAGTGATATAAAAATCATTTCTAAAATCGAAAACCAGGAAGGTGTGGATAATATCGACGAAATTCTGGAACATACTTATGGTGTGATGATTGCCCGTGGTGACCTTGGTATTGAAGTTGCTCAGGAAAAAATTCCGGGAATCCAACGCAGACTTATCCGTAAATGTGTTCAGGCTAAACGTCCGGTAATTGTAGCTACTCAAATGCTTCATACCATGATTAAAAACCCACGTCCTACACGTGCCGAGGTAACTGATATTGCCAATGCAATCTACTATCGTACAGATGCTGTGATGTTAAGTGGCGAAACTGCATATGGTAAATATCCTGTTGAAGCTGTACGTACAATGGCAACTATTGCCAAAGAAGCCGAAAAAACCAAAATGGCCGAAAATGATATTCCAATCGAAATCGATACAAATGACCTTACTTCATTCTTATCGAATGCAGCTGTAGAAACAAGCACAAAGTTAGGAACTAAAGCTATTCTTACTGACACTTATACCGGTCGTACAACACGTTATCTGGCAGCTTACAGAGGGGTAGCGCCAATATTGTCTATCTGCTATCGTGAACGAATGGTGCGTCAGTTGGCACTTTCGTATGGTGTGTTCCCTATGTATCAACCTGAAGGTGGTAATACTCAACAGTATTTCTTAACTGCTCTTAAGGAGTTGATAATGAAAGGATTTATTACTGAAGAGGATTCGGTATGTTACTTAAGTGGTAGCTATGGCATGGGACTTGGAACTACATTCCTTGAAGTGAATAAAGTAAGCAATATTTTTAAATCACGCGAAAAATACTTACTTCCAAACTTTTAATTAAGTTAGAAATATAAAATGAAAGGCATTTGTTTCAAATGCCTTTTTTTTTGCCCATAATAGCATTTTTTCGTTTTTGAGATCGGAAGAGCGTCG
>JBLIZK010000132.1:0-2358 GCA_048859825.1 Paludibacter sp. | reverse complement strand
AGATAAGGATACGACGGATATTGAAACTCCCAATCCGCTTTTTGTATTCAAGAACCTGAAGGCCGAGATCGACAACCCGAAGCTATCGCCGGCTGATAAGCTGGAGATTGTGCAACAACGTCTTTTTGATTTTTTGCAATGGCAAAAGGCTAATGATACACATAATCCATTTGCGGTAAGCAAAGATGATCAATATATAATTACAGCAAGAGTATATCCGAAATTTGAAGCCATGTGCAGCCTGGAAATCGAACGCTGGAAAGCCATATTGAATATATCTTCCAAATCAGAACAGACAGCTAAAACAGGCACTGCCACACCCCGGATTCGCATAACCTCGCGCCACAAACTCGATGTAATCAAAGTATTCTCAGTCATGTACGACCTGAAATGGTTTACCGACGGCAACCATATGCCCCTTACCAACAAACAGCAACTGATGGATGCCATAGCCGAAATGCTGGGCGACGATTTCAAAAGCTACAGCACCAACCTCTCACAGGCCAAGGACAAAAGCCCTGAAGTATTCCTCAAACCTTTCGACGACCTGAAAAAAGCCGGCAAAAAGTATTTGGAAATAGAGTAGAGGAGGGGAGACAGGTTTCGGAGATATTGAAAATGGTAATGTAAACATTGGAGGGATGAAAATGACTGCCCCGCCGTGGTGGGGCCTGGGGCGTAAAAAACGGATAAAGATGACGATACGACCCCGATGGGGGTCGTATAATGTTTGTGAACGAACAAATGCTATAAATTTGTAATCCCAACGGGATAAAGATATAATTGCAAAAACGCAGCAGCCATAAACAAAATGATTTATAAAATTACACAGAAAATGGCAATTTTATATTCTGATTACACCAAACCTCTAAACGGGGTGGCAATTTAGTATCAGCACCAGTCTACACATATATATTTCTCCCACATTTTCACCACAAGCCACACGGACTCAAAAAAATACGCAATAAAATTCACAAAATAATTTCAGCGCTAAGTATCTATAAAAAAGATATTTAGCGCTTTTGTTTTGTGCCTGATATATATTTCTAAGGTTAGGTTCAACATTAGGTTAATGACAGAGCGTTGCGGCTACCCTACCTTTGCAACGTAATGTTTAAGACAAAATATGCCAAAAAGATGGCTATAAGTCAGAATCCGATGACTGGAAAAATGTCCGGTACGATGGGTAACTTTGTTACTTCGTCATTGGGTTCGAAAAACATTGTACGGGCGAAAGCGTTCGGAGGTCGGGACGCAAATTCGGAAGCGCAGCAAATGCAGCGCGGAGGATTTAAACTTATCGGCCAACTGTTCCCCATGCTGGGCAGTATTCCTGAAGAGGGATTTGTACAGCGTGACTCTGAAACTTCAGTATTTGCTGCTTTTATGGCAGTCAATCTGAAGTCGGCAATTGACAAGAGCGGCACTGAGGCTGCTGTGGATTACTCAAAGCTGGTGGTGGCAAATGGCACTATGGCTCCACTGATTGTAAAGTCGGCAAGCTTTTCGGCTGAGGGTGTTCGCATTGGCTACAAGCCATCGCTCAAAAATCAGGTGAATCGTAGCACCGACATTATGGTGGCGCTGGCACTTACCCGTACAGGTGAGTTGTGGATTGAGCGTCAGCCACGTGGTGACGGTGCTGAGGCAACTATTCTGATTCCGATGGAAGATGTGGTTGCCGACGACGTCCTGGGTGTGTATCTGTTTGCTACACGTGCCGATGGCAGCAAAGTAACCAAGTCGGTTTACCTGCCACTCGCGTAAAACAGATTGTGCCGTTTAGTTAACCTTGCAGCACTACAGGAGTTCGCTCTCCGGTAGTGCTGCTTTGTTATATTTACAAAACCAATGGCATTATAAGTTCCTGAAAATATCGCATCCAAAATATTATCACTATTTTTGCAGGTTCATAATTCATATTCAATGAAGAAACCCAACAAACGAAAAATTATCAACGACCCGGTGTTCGGGTTTATCAATATTCCGAACGATTTTTTGTACGATATTATTCAGCACCCGTATTTTCAGCGGCTGCACCGCATCAAACAGTTAGGACTTTCGTCGTTCGTATATCCCGGAGCACAACACACACGCATGCAACATTCTTTGGGTGCAATGCATCTAATGGGCGAAGCCATTTCACAACTTCGCCAGCAGGGGCACGAAATAACGCCTCCCGAAGCCGAAGCTGTGCGCGCCTGCATCCTCTTGCACGACATAGGACACGGGCCGTTTTCGCATGCACTGGAGCATAGTCTGGTGGAAACTGTGAGCCACGAAGAGATTTCGTTGCTTATGATGCAGAAACTCAACGACCATCTGGAGGGAAAACTCGAAATGGCTATGAGTATTTTT
>JBLIZK010000131.1:0-3781 GCA_048859825.1 Paludibacter sp. | reverse complement strand
ATAAGTTTATTGAGTATTGGTGGTTTGGCTATAATATATCTGATAATATCGATTATTAGTAAGGGGAAAACTCATCTTGTTCTCGAAGAATTACCTGCCAGTACATTTCAATCGCTAAATTCAATATTTGTGGTAACTTTTGCGCCCGTTTTTGCGTGGATTTGGGTAAAAATGGGTAAAAAAGAGCCCGCAGCCCCTACAAAAATGGCGATAGGCTTATTACTCCTTGCATCCGGGTATTTATGGATAGCCATAGGTGTAAAAGATGTGGCACCGGGTATTCGTGTTAGTATGATATGGTTAATCGGGATGTATTTATTACACACATGGGGCGAACTTTGTCTTTCGCCCATAGGCTTATCACTTGTGAATAAGTTATCGCCACTAAAATTTTCGTCGCTTTTAATGGCTGTGTGGTTTTTAGCCAATGCTTTTGGGTACTACGTAGCCGGCACTTTAAGCAAACTCTACCCCGACAACAAAACCACCTCATTTTTAGGGTATGAAATGGGTAATCTCTACGATTTCTTTATCCTGTTTGTGGTAATGGCTGGAGTAGCATCGGTTGTACTGTTTGGGATTTCGAAATGGCTAAAAGGACGAATGCAGGAAATCTAAAATTATACCTATAAAAAAAGGAGGCTGATTCAAAATGATTTCGAACCAGCCTCTTCTTATAATATTCTATTCAACTATTTCACCATTACTTTAGCTACAGTGTTATTAATCTTCACTAAATACATTCCCGAAGCGATATTCAAAGTATTTTTAGTTGCCGATAATACTTTTGATGCTACTTTAAGACCACTTACAGAATATACCGATACGATGTCACCGGCAGTTGCATTGTCGATAACAATTGTATTTGATGCATTTGAGTAGATTAGCTCTTTCATAGTTACTGTAGTTGTTTTTACTGCTGTCACAGCCTGTTCATATGCAAGAGCACCCAGATAGATAAGTGGCTGTGTGCCGTCAATAACAGGATTGTAACTATCAGTACTCGTACCTGTTGGAGCAGATGCTCCGGATTTACATACAAACGATACTGTCGCTAATGACGTTTGAGCATTAGTACAAGTGTCGGTTAGTGTTAGTAAATTACCAGATAAAGAAACAACTTTTGTTGTCGCAACAAAACTTGGCGCAGACAAAAGCTGCTCCGGTTTAATATATTGCAGTATGGTATCACCATCAAGCGACAATACCTTAACAGCTTTGGCATATGATGGTGTGGTAGTTCTGATAACCGGTGTATAGTAGTAATTACCATCGGCTGTTTTTACTATTGAACCCTGAGTTGTCGTTGTATTTGCAACCCAATTAGCTGCAGCATAAGCACCTGATGTATAAGTACGAGTTCCTCTGATATTTGGAGAAACAGGCAACAAAACTCCAGCCCCATTAATTGTCAGGTTATAAAAGTTACGAGGAAACAAATATATCGCTGGGTTATTACTATTTAATAATTGATAATTCATAGTCCAGGAATAATTTCCAGTAAAGACCACAGTTGAGTAATCAGTAAAGTTAATATTCAGTTTTTGTGTGTGCTGCTTGATTAATTTGACATTACTACCTAAAACTAAAGTTCCTGCATTAGCCTGTGTTCCGTCACCTAAGTTAAATGTTAGTGAACCAGTGTTACCACTTGCTGTAGTCATCGCTAAACAAAAATCTGTTACATTACCTGCTTCTGCAGTAGTTTTATTATTCTGTGAGCAATAAGTTCCCAAATCAAGCGTACCATATACATTATAGACAACATTACCCTGAGGAGCTGAAGTCACACCTCCATTTGCATGAAACCTGGATCCAACGTAGACTGTTACACCGGGGTCAATATTACAGGTTCTTGTCGTGTTTAACGACGAGTCGTTGTTCTGAACAGACAAACAGATGGCACCATTTCTCATTACCGACATTGACTGTTGAATATTCAGCGTAGTATTGGCTTCTGTTTTAATATATCCAGTAGGCTGAATCCAGCTGATATTGAATTTATTAGCGGACACCGACGAAGTTGATTTTTTAATTGTCACACTATTTGCCTGATTACTATATATCAACGCAATACCACTACCATCAGTAACAGCAGGAATCACAATAGCATCAGATGGAGAACCAAACACGGCATCATTCACAATGGAATAATCTCCGTTACCAGGAGTCGCACCTTCATATCCTAGATAGAGTGTTTTATGAGCTCTCCAACCACCAGTTGACTTAAAAGTACCTTTGTTATTAATATTCTTGCAATACAAATCGGAGCTTTGAAAAAATACAGCACCTGAATTTACAGTAATATCTCCGTATACTACAAATTGAGTAGAAGAACGGAAAGTACCTGAAATGTTCAGGTTTTTACATGCAGGATAAAATTGCAATTTTGTTGAAGTGTACGTGCGTAAAGCAGGTTTGGAAAGTGTCACCGTAGTCCCGTTCACACTCTCAACATAAGTTCCGGGCTGCAACAAATACATAGTTGCGTTTGCATCATCTGTACGAACCGCCATACCTGCTTTAATATTGGTATTTGATGCCGATAGTGTAATAGTTGTTGAACCAGATGCTGTCGAACAGGTAACTCCTGTCGCTGAAACCGGAACAACACCTAGTTTACTTCCATTAGCAATCCACACATTATTAGTAGCACCGGGCAATACTGTAGGAGCAGTAGCATCATAGCCTCCATTTCCATCTGATATTTTCCAGTTAGCAATTGTTGTCCATGAGGAATCGGTTGAAGCAGCCTGTACATATACAAAATCGCCGGCTGCCTGAGCATAGGTTTTTGTCCCTAATCCAATCAGGAACAATACAATAAAAGAAGTAATAAGTTTCTTCATAACATTCAATTTAAAAGATTATTAAACAATTAATTATTTTCTAAGATAACAATACGAATCGGATAGAATAAAATACAATAACTACACAATCCGAATGTATAGTTGACGTAAGTGAATTTCAGATTGTCATATCTAAACTCTGCAACGAACAAATATTTAACTTTTTATAACTTATCCCATCAGTAGCTTACAGTTTTATCTCCACATACTTTACTCTTTGGCGTCGCCAGGTATAAACGGCATGTATACGACCATCTTTGCCCTGAATAATACTCGGGTACGAATACTGCGATACGGGCGAATCTTCCAGCGTAAGTATCATCTTCCAGTTAATCCCATCTTCGGATACAGCTATATTTAAGGGAGTGCGTATACCTTTTTTGGCTCCGGCAGGCGTAGCAATATTGTTGTAAATTAACAAATGGCGACCATCCTGTAAAGTAACAGCATCTGTTCCAGAGTTGTTATTGGGAACATCTAGCAGAGCAAGAGGCGTCCATGTTTCGCCTTTATCAGTGCTCCATGCTGTAGCAATTTTACAGTTGCGCGTACGGCATAGCACTTGCAATCTTCCATCTTTATGCTTCAGAATACTTGGCTGAATGGCCTGTATGGTGGTTTGTTTAGAGTTGTCACCACCTTCAATATCAACCTTAGGTGAAGCTACACCCGGCAACATATCCTGCGACAAAACAGCCTTTTCGGCCTGCAATGGCCCCACCTTTCGAGTTGTGCGTCCGCCATTTTCGGCTATTTCGAAATGAATTTTCCAGCCTCCCGATTCAGTGCTCGATGGAGCAATGGCTTTGCCATCAACATCCACTATTTTATTTTTGATTGGACCTAAATATCCTTCGGGTAAATCATACGCTTTGCTCCATGATTTTCCACCATCGTTACTTGTTTTTACATAGCCTTTCCAATCGGCCACA
>JBLIZK010000130.1:0-10583 GCA_048859825.1 Paludibacter sp. | reverse complement strand
ACTTATTTGCTCACGTACATAGTCTTTTATCGACATCGCAATCGAATTTACGTGTACAGACGAATCACCTTCGCAAATCACAAAGTAATTACAGGGTGACTCTTTGAGGCGGGTTAAATTCACAACGGCTATTTCTTTTCCTTTTCTTTCTTGTATTCCTTCAACAATTTTATTAACAATTTGTTCGTTCTCAGTCATATATATGTTTGTAGTTTTTATTGAATTAAACAGCAAATATACTCAAAATTAACATTACTGTAAAATTCATTTTTAGGGTCTTTTTTTGTTTATCGATAAAAACAAATACTATACCTTTTCAATTACTCTTAAGTTCACTCCCTTTATACTGCCAATATGGCACAAAAGTTTTTTCTTTCCGAATTTATTGAAGTAAAAGGCAGACATAAATTGTATATGTGTATCATTTATTTATATTTGCATTACGCATTATGTAACCCGATTTGTTTAACCCTCAGAATACTATCATGTTTACAATCAATACAGTAATGACCAATTTACTCGGGCTTTTCTACCCCAATATATGTGTAATATGTAACGAGAACCTGAATGGTAACGAGCAACACATATGCCTGAACTGCCTGACTGAGATACCACGTACTAACTTTCATCTAAAGCCCGACAATCCTGTTGAAAAAAGATTTTGGGGCAAGGTAAACATTCAAAAGGCCACTTCTTTTTTCTTTTTTACGAAAGGTTCACCTTTTCAAACATTATTACACGAGCTAAAGTACCACAACAACACTGCAATCGGAAGATATATGGGAAAAATGGCAGCAACCGAATTGTTAAATGCCGGATGGCTTGCCGATATTGATTTAATAGTGCCCATACCATTGCATCCAAAGAAATTACAAAAGAGGGGCTATAATCAAAGTATGGAAATTTGCAAAGGCATGTCCGAGGTATTTCAAACTCCGATAGATGAAAAATGCCTGATACGGACTGTTGCGAACAGCACGCAAACAAAGAAAAATGTATATCAGCGTTACGAGAATACCTCAGGAATCTTTTCTGTGACTAACGCTGCGTTCTTTGACAATAAACATATACTACTGGTGGATGATGTACTAACCACGGGCTCTACGCTTGAGGCTGCGGCAGCCTGTATTCTGGAACAGAACAAAGCAACGCGCATTAGTGTGTTTACATTGGCTTTGGCATAAAAAAAGAGAAAACAACTCCGGTCGTTTTCTCTTTTTTTTACTTTGTAGTGATTTTAAAAGCTCACACACGTCTTTCTTTGATGCGGGCTTTTTTACCGGTAAGTGCACGTAAATAGTACAATTTAGCACGACGTACTTTACCGCGTTTGTTTACTGTAATGCTGTCGATAAATGGAGAATCAAGCGGGAAAATACGCTCAACACCTACGTTACCTGACATTTTACGTACAGTAAAACGTTTTTTGTTTTCGTGACCAACGATTTTGATTACATCGCCACGGAATTCCTGAATACGCTCTTTGTTACCCTCTTTAATACGGTAAGCCACGGTTACAGTGTCGCCACTTTTGAATTCAGGATGTGTTTTCTCAACAAGAAATGCTTGTTCAGCAACTTTAATTAAATCCATTTTGCTCTTTTTTAAGTAATTAATGCGCAATATTCGCAGCCATTATGGAATTCTGCCAGAGATTACGCTAAAATTGGACTGCAAAGGTAGGATTTTTCTCCGGATAATCAATGCTAATATTCAAAACAATCAAAATAATATTTCAATAATTTCTGTTTAATCATCTAAATATCATCTTTTAAAGCCTTTTTAAATACCGACAAAACCCGGTTGCGTGCAAATGTATGATCGAGCATTGGCACATAGTTCAGACTATTAAGCTCAGGTACCCACTTTTGAATATACAATAAATCTTTATCGAATTTTTTAGCCTGTTCGGTTGGATTAAACACCCTGAAATAAGGAGCAGCATCGCAACCGCAACCGGCTGCCCATTGCCAGTTACCATTATTGGCCGACAAATCGTAGTCGAGCAGATTTTGTGCAAAATACGCTTCGCCCCATCGCCAGTCAATGAGTAAGTGTTTTACCAGAAACGATGCAGTAACCATTCTCACGCGGTTGTGCATTATTCCGGTAGCATTCAACTCACGCATGCCGGCATCTACCAATGGGTATCCCGTTTTTCCGCTGCACCACTTTTCGAAATCAGAAGTATTGTTTCTCCAACAAATATTATCGAATGCCGGCTTAAAGGCTTGGGTAACAACCTTCGGAAAATGATAGAGTATCATCATGAAGAATTCCCGCCAGATAAGCTCATTCAAAAACTCATCGCTGTACTCCATAGCCATTATCACTGCTTTGCGAATACTAATAGTACCGAATCTTAAATGTACACTTAGGTGCGATGTTCCATTGTTGAGCGAAGGAAAATTGCGTGTATCAGCATAGTTTTTCAGAATTTGTGGTTCGATGGAAGGCACAATCCATTCCACCTCTGATTCGCGAAAACCTATTTCGGTTAAAGCTGGCACCTGACAGTTAGAACACTGTGTAAAATTATGCAGGTGCTTTTCGGATGGAAAGCTGACGGGCTGATTTTCAGTTGTTTTTAGTTTCCATTTTTTGGAATAGGGAGTAAAAACAGTATAAGGATTACCATCGGGTTTTAGCAGGTCGTTTTTGGCAAAGATAACCTGATCTTTAAATGCATTGAATTGCACACACCTGCGAGAGAGTATTTCGGCCAGCTCACTATCGCGTTGAATGGCTTCGGGCTCATAATCCTCATTACAAAACACCTGTGATACATTGTATTCAGAACATAGAGCCAGCAGGATATCGGTCGGATTGCCGTGTCGAACATACATCCCTGAGCCCGATTTACTCAACACATTGTTCATGTAAACAATGCGTTGATGAATCAGGCTAACCCTTTTATCCTGTTTGTTATCCAGCTTTTGCAGGATATTTGTATCGAAGATAAACACGGGCAATACAGCATGTCCGCTATTCAGAGCATGGAATAAACCCGTATTATCATCGAAACGCAAATCACGCCGAAACCAAAATATTACCATACTGAATGTGATTATTATTTGCGTTTTATAGTATCCTTTGCTGCTTGCACAATATCAGCTACACTCATTTTGTAATAATCCAGCAGTTCGCCGGGTAGACCTGAACCTGCAAAAGTATCACGCAGACCAATACGTGCGATGGGTACCGGGCAGTTTTCGGCCGCAGTTTCCATAATGGCGCTACCGAGTCCTCCAATAATATTGTGATCCTCAGCTGTCACTGCCGCACCACATCTCGCTAATACAGCTGTTACGCCCTCCACATCCAGTGGTTTAATGGTATGCACTTCCACCAGTGTTACTCCTATTCCTTCGGCTGATAACAATGCAGCAGCTTCCTGTAAGCGGCCGAGCAAAATTCCACAACCAAACAAGGCTATATCGTGACCGCTATCGCTGATAATATTAATTTTACCGGGTACAAAAGGCTGATCATTATCATAAAAAACCGGATCGCGACCACTACCCAGTCTGATATAAACAGGTCCGGGTATTGCGGCAGCAGCCATACAGGCTTGCTTTGCCTGTCCGGCATCGGCCGGAACTAATATGGTAAAGTTAGGCATGGTGCGCAAAATACCAATATCTTCGGGAAACTGATGCGTCACGCCTTCGCGTTCGCCACCAGCTATGCCACCGTTGACACCGGCAAATTTTACATTCAAATTGGGATAGGCCACAAATGAACGTAGCTGCTCACAAGCCCGCATAGTAATAAAACCTGCATAAGTGGCAAAGTAAGGTATCAGACCATCGGCAGCCAAACCTGCTGCAGTAGCAGCTGCATTTTGCTCGGCAATACCAACTTCTACATATCTGTCAGGGAATTTTTCTACAAATTCCGATGCACGCATAGCCAACAAACTGTCGGCACAAACCAACATAATACGTTCATCTTTTTCAGCAAGGAAATCCAATCCCTGCATAAACCCAACGCGGGTACTCTCTATTTTATTCAAGATCCAGTCCTCCTAAAATTGACATTGCTAATTCATGTTCTACCACAGTTGGCACACGTTTGTGCCACGCATTGTTGTTTTCCATATAGGGCAAGCCTTTTCCTTTGATGGTTTTGGCTATAAATACTATGGGCTGATCGGGGTTGGGAGCGGGTTTCCCGGGTACAATTACCATTCCTTCGCGTTGTTCACGGGGTAACCTACCGCGTTTGGCTGCATTTTCGAATGCGAACAGCAGGCTTTCCATGTCGTGTCCGTCGATGTCCACAGCATACCAACCGAAGGCCTCCCACTTTTCGCGTAATTTCACAATACCGCCCACCACATCTACTTTTCCACCACTCTGTATACCGTTGTTGTCCACTACGGCAATCACATTGGTCAGTTTATATTTAGCAATGGTCATGGCCGATTCCCACACTATTCCTTCGTTTAATTCACCATCGCCGGTAAGAACAAAAATCACATTATCGTCGGAGCGTTTACGCGAAGCCAAAGCCATACCACAAGCCTGTGGTAGTCCGTGACCCAACGAACCGGCAGTTACCTCTACGCCCGGAGTGTCTTTTGGGACAGGATGCCCCTGTAATTTACTACCGGTTTGGCGCAATGTTTTAAGCCAGGCGGGGGAATAAAAACCTTTTCGGGCAAGCGCTGCATACAGAGCGGGACAGGCATGACCTTTTGAAAGTATAAACCGGTCGCGACTTAGCCATTTCGGGTTTTCGGGGTCCATGCGCAGAACATCAAAATAGAGTGGAGTAATAATATCCACAATCGACATACTGGGCCCCGGATGGCCATCGCCACCGTAATATATTGCATTCACCACATCTCTGCGTAGTTGTGTGGCCATTGCTTTTAGTTTTTCAATACGATCCTTCATTTAATATTGGAAGTTAGAAATTAAAGTTAGAAATAATCAGGCAACAAATCTCTCATTTCCCCAAAAAACTTCCGACGCGTTGCATGGCTTCGTCAATTTTTTCGGGGTGATGAACCAGCGGGCCATACGACAAGCGCACAGCCTTTTGCATGGATGGACCAAATCCCCACCCGGGAACCATTATTACACCCGTCTTACTCATTACACGTCGCACAAACTCCGAGCTTTCCTCATCGATTTTTACAATGGTATACAACCCTCCCTGTGGTACGAGACAAGGTAGTTTGAGCCAAGTATTTATGGCATTTACCGTGCGTTCGGCAGCTGATTTATAAAGTCCGGCTGTTTGTTGAATATAAGGTGTGATGCTATTAGCAGCTATGCTTTTCGTCACATAATCGACAAAAGCCATCTGGTGTAAGGTGTCGGGACACAGGATTGTTGAACTTTGAATCGCTTCAAAGGCTTCAACAATTTCTACAGGAGCTTCAATCCATCCGAGTCGTCGTCCTAATCCGCGGCACCACTTTGAGTTGGAATGGATTGATACGTAGTTATCGGTAGGACCCCAGGAAAAATAATCAGGCAAAGCTTGCTGCCACACCAATTCTTTGTAAGCAAAATCAATTACCAGAAAGCCATTTATTTCGGTCATTGTTTCGAGAGCAGCTTTCATAAATGCATCGGAAAGCACCTGCGAAGTGGGATTATCCGGGGCACAAAGCAAAAGCATTTTAGGCTTTTCAGCACGCAGAAATTTCACAAAATCGTCAATGCGTTCGTTGGCCACATACTGCCAGTTTTCAGTATCGAGCACCTGAAAGCGAACAATTTCCACGCCATCCAAAGCTATGGTTTGCGATGGATAATTACTATACGATGGGTCGAGCAGGCAGAGTTTATCGCCCGGGTCGAGTACAATTTGCATCAGGTTCGAAGTCATTTGCGACGAATTACAGCCGATGGCAATGTTTTCGACCGAAAGGGGCATTTCCTGTCCGTAAAGATGTTTCTCGAAATCGACAATTGCTTTGCGACATTCGGGCATTCCAAGTGTAGGAGGATAAGCTCCGCTGGCATGAAAACGCTCACTGTTGTGTATAATTCCGGCGTAAGCATCGCGCAACTCTTCGGGCGCTTCGTGGTTTACCCATCCGCCCGAGAAAGAGATTACATCTTTAGGGTCGAGACCCACCTGTTTGAAAAACTGAGGATTGGCTAAATCCATGATTTCGCGCACCGGCGATTTCGTTTTTTTGAATTTTTGTACGTTTTTTGAAATTGTGGGTTTCATCCGTTTGTGTGTTTATTGCAGAATGCAGCATCAATACCAAAACCACTTCTCCTGTTCTGCGAAAAGTGCTTTTGATGCGCATAGCATCCCTTTTTTCTTATAGTTTTTAAGAATTAATGGTTGTTTATTTACACTCAAATATAAACAGAATTAATCTGATTACAAATAGTAGCTTGAAGTAATAGACGGAAAGCGTAGTCATTTGTCACGCCCTGACGCAACAAAGTCAGTAAAAATCTTTCGATTATTTACTGACTTTGAATAAAAACCTTTATAATTAAACTTTATGGTTGGATTAGCCTTCCGGCTTTCCATAACTTATATTTAACTTCAATGCTATCGGGCACATATACCACAATAGGTAATTTACTGTTGTAACGTAAATTTACCGACTGCATATGAACAAATTTCATTTTCTTCGAATTGTCCGGACACATCATTAATGTTCCGGCAGTTTGTCCGTTTGTTTCTACTTTGTAGTAAGTATACCCCCATCCATGAAGGGTTTCTTCCAGAATTTTACCTGTCATAAAATGCCTGTTACATACATCAACTTCCATCGTACGGCCCACAAATAGTTCCAGTTTGTAGTTATCTTCATTTTTTCGTTCAGGAAGCCGGATGATAACTTTTTGATAGCCCGCACCGGCTTCAGGAAACATATCGGCAGGTGCTTTTTTTTGCGCTGTAGAACTTAAAATACTCAATGCAAAACAAACCACAATTGCGGTCAGGATTTTTTTCTTTTTCATCATTTTTTTCAATATTTTTTCTTGAAGTTTATTCAGGCTTTCCTAACAACATATACATCAACACCTTACCATAAACTCCATATTTAATTAGTTGAAAACTTAATTACAAAAACATTGCCAAAAAAAATCCTGATAAGTATATTAATCTTCTTTAGTTCTTATTTTTGAATTATTTGGAACAAAGATCATTAACGAAAGCCAGCATGCCACATAGGCTAAACTTGCAATGGCAAAAATGACATGCAACCAAACGAGAAACATTCAGCTACGCGCATACGCCTGTATACTACAACACCTGATTTTTGTTGCCAAAACTGTGCACAGGTTTTATTTAACTCCTTTACATAGGCCTCGTATTTATTAAAATCGAAGTCCTCCGGACGCACAGGTTTTACTTCCGTTGCCTGTGAATCAGCCAGTTTATTATCAAATTCTTTTACCATAAGTTACTCCAATCCTCTCCATTGGAAAGGATTTTGAATAGTATAATAATATCATCCAATTCCATGAGCCCAATTTCCTTTTAAGTCCCCCTGTGGGGGATTTAGGGGATTGTTTTTCTTAATTCATACACAGTCTCAAAAATGGTATCAATCTTATCGTCGGTAACCGAATCGTCGATATTGATACAGCAAACACCTGTTAAGTACGGATTTCCGGAATCGTTTACCAGAGATGTGATAGTTTCGCGCACTTCCTCTTTTGTTTGTTTCGCTAACTCCACCGGACTGTAGCGAATATTAAGAAAAAAAAGCTTCAGTATCTGTTTGCAAACCTGTCGCCGACTTTTTTTTCAACAGTTTGCATACAATCAAAAATAAATGTACATTTTTGCACTTATAAGATATACATTTATTTCTATTAAAGATATACAGATTATCATTAAAAGATGTACATCTTTTAATGAAGTCATATTGAGGATTTAACCTTCATTTAATTATCATTATGGCATTTCAATACGAAGTAAAAACCAAACGCAGCGGACTGGGCAGTAAAGAAGCAAAATACTACGCCATCCCTGTTCGCTCAGGCGAAGTAACTACCCGCCAACTGGCACGCGAAATTTCAAAACGCTGCACCCTGTCCGAAACCGACGTACGCGCTACGCTGATTGCACTCACAGAAACTATGCAGGACTTTCTGCACGATGGCTACAGCGTAAAGCTCGACGACCTGGGGCGATTTACGATATCCGTAACCAGCGATGGATTCGATACCCCCGATGATTGTAGCGCTAAAAAAGTACGTGCCAATAAAATTTGCTTTATGGCCGATAAAGAACTGAAACGAAATTTGAAAGGGATTGAGTTTAAGAAGAAGTGAACGCAAAACTCAAAATAAAATCGACAAAATACTGTTTTTATATTAAATATACGTAATATTTTTACTATATTTCGGAATACATGAAGAAACAACAGAAAATATTGTATATTTGTGGCGGATAAAAACACAACAAAGATATGATAGCCGAATTCAAAATACAAAATTATCTATCAGTAAAATCAGAACAAATACTAAGCTTCGAACCAACCACCGATACACTCATGAAAGATGAATACACGGTAGAAGTAAAAGACAATGTTCGATTACTGAAAACAGGACTAATTTATGGCGCAAATGCATCCGGTAAAACAAACCTATTACAAGCATTATCGTTCTTCAGAGAGTTAATCACAGACAATCCAAAAGACAAAACTCAAAAACTAAAAGTAATTCCATTTCTACTCAATGACAGTTCAAAAAACGAAAGTACTGTTTTCACCTTGAGCTTTTATGCTGAAAAAGAAAAGTACGTTTTAATGCTAAGAGTCGATGCAAACCGCATCTATGAAGAAACCCTGACATGTTATCCGGGAGCTCAACCGGCAAAGCTATACAGCAGGACATATAACCCATACACAGATGCAACCGAAATAGAATTCGGGAATAAACTTGGTATTTCAAAAAAGAATCAACAAATAATAAGCGGAAATACAATAAACAATTGCTCCGTGCTGGCAGCCTTTGGAAAGTCAAATGTTGAATTATCGAGGCTAAATGTAGTATACAACTACTTTGCTCATCAAATGGGTAGCATGCTAAAACCAAATGATTCATTACTCACATATGTAAAAAACAGTTTAAGCGAAGATACAGATGGTCAATTAAAAGAGTTTTTGACTGATATGCTGAAAGCGTCGGATTTCAACATTACCGGATTACATCTACGCAAAGAAGAAGAAGATATTTCGCCGGCCATCGAAAAAATGATTGTCTCGTCGGATTTGCCAGCTTACATTACTCAAAACATGCTCCGACAAGGCAAGATTACTAATTATGAATTGCAATTTAAACATAGTGTCAATGGAGAGGAATATGAACTACCAGAGAATCTCGAATCACGGGGAACGATCCGCTTCATGGGAATGGTTGTATTACTAAAACAGCTGCTGTTCGATAATAAAATAATCGTTATTGATGAAGTGGAAACCAGCTTGCACTATGAACTTTTAGCCTATTTTCTGAAAGTATTTCTGGCAAACAGCACACAGAATTCGCAATTAATTATGACTACTCATGATATTAATCTTTTGAACGAATCGTTTGTGCGCAGAGATACAATTTGGTTTGCCGACAAAGACAAATGCGGAGAAACTAAGTTAGTGAGGCTTTCGTCGCTTGGGCTGCATAAAAACTTATCGCCTTACAATGCCTACAAACAAGGAAAATTGATTGATTTACCGTTTTTTGAAAGTATTTATATCAAACATAAATGAATACAACAAAACGTAAAAGTATAGCAATCATTGGCGAAGGAGAAACCGAATGGTTTTATTTCGATTCATTGAGAACATACAGGAGATACAACCTTAAAATTGCACCAGACTTTCCGAGACATTCTGATATTGAACATATGAAAGTTTTGGCCGACAAATATATTGATGAAGGGTTTGATTACGTTATTTGTTTGGTAGATATGGACAGAATTTTTTCGATACCTGCCGAACAAAAGAAGTATAATAAACTAAAATCGAAAAAAGGTGTTACGTATCTGGAAACAAGCCCATGTACAGAATTCTGGTTTCTGCTTCATTTTCTACCTCATTTATCGGAAAAAAGGTATCATTCGCAGGACGATCTGATAAGGGAACTTCAGAAATATATGCCTGGCTATGACAAAACGAAACACTACTTCAAACGCGTAAACCTTTATCAGTACTTGTGCGAACATGGTGACATAAACAAGGCAATGATAAATGCTGATAAGCTGGCAGAGTACAGCAGAAAGAATCCCGATGACAGAATTGCTTATTCTGAAGTACAAAAGCTTATACGCTTAATTGATAAATTACAGGCTGGAAATACACTTTAAATAAAAAAGAGAGTAGCTACAATTTGCAACCACTCTCTTAGTATTTTATTTATATCTCACCACTACTTCCTCTTTTCCATCAATCAGCAGCCGGTATTTTCCATCGCTCAACTTTTCAATTGTCCCTTTTGATGCTTTGGGTTTCGATTGGCTGGCGAAAGTAAGATAACCTTTGCCTTCGGTGGCGGTAACTTTGATGGATTTTGTATCCATATAAAGTTTAATTTCGCCATTTGGAGTGGGCACTGTTCCTTCCATCCATTGCAGTCCGCCCAAATTTGGAG
>JBLIZK010000129.1:0-4823 GCA_048859825.1 Paludibacter sp. | reverse complement strand
TGCTGCCATAACGACCTTTTATTAAACAAAATACTAAAAGGCGACTGGAAATTCGATGGCGTTGTAGTTACCGATTGGGGAGGTGCTCACGACACTAAAGAAGCAGCACTCAATGGTCTGGACATTGAAATGGGTAGCTATACCAATGGTTTAACATCCGAATCGAAATTCACCTACAACGATTATTATCTGGCCAACCCATTTAAGAAACTGTTAAAAACGGGAGAAGTGCCCATGTCGGTACTCGACGATAAGGCAAGACGCATTCTTCGTCTGATTTTCCGTACTCAAATGATGAACAACCGCCCATATGGACGATTTGTATGTGACGAACACAGTAATACCGCACTCAATGTAGCGCAGGAAGGCATAGTACTACTAAAAAATCAGAATAATTTCTTACCTGTAACAGCAGGTAAATACAAAAAAATTGCCGTTATTGGCGAAAATGCTTCACGTAGTTTAACCGAAGGTGGTGGCTCGTCAACATTAAAAGTGAAATACGAAGTTTCGCCTCTTGCCGGATTAAAAGCTACTTACGGAGCCGAAAACATTCGATACGCCAAAGGCTATAGCAGCGGCCCATCAGTGTACGGACGAATAATTGAACCAAAAGAAAATCAACAAAAACTATTCGACGAAGCAGTAAAAGTGGCTGCCGAATCGGATATCGTATTTTTTGTGGGAGGATTAAATAAAAACCACGAACAGGACTGCGAAGCAGGCGACCGTACAAGTATGAGTCTTCCGTTTAATCAGGATAAACTTATCACCGAAATCCTTAAGGTAAACAAAAACGTTGTGCTCGTACTGATAAGCGGAAACGCAGTTTCAATGCCATGGCTTAAAGAAGTGCCGGCAGTACTACAGGCATGGTACATTGGCTCTGAAAGTGGTAATGCAATAGGCAATGTTGTAAGTGGAAAAGTAAACCCAAGTGGCAAACTACCTTTCACATTCGGACAAAAATTAACCGATTACGGGGCACATGCTTTTGGCGAAATTTCATACCCCGGCGATAGCATTAAACAGGAATACAAAGAAGATATCCTGGTAGGTTACCGTTGGTTCGACACAAAGAAAATCAAACCCTTATTTCCTTTTGGCTTTGGACTATCATACAGCACTTTTGAATATGGAAAAATAAGCGCTGATAAAAAAACATATGCCGCAACCGACCTGATAAAAGTAAGTTTCACACTAAAGAATACAGGTTCAGTTGCCGGAGCAGAGGCTGTACAACTGTATGCAACCCAGGAAAAAGCGCCTGTTTTACGTCCGGCAAAAGAACTGAAAGCCTTCTCAAAGGTATTCCTGAACGCTGGCGAAACAACTACTATTGAATTGAGTATAAAAGCTGCCGATTTGGCTTACTACGATGATAAAACACAAACCTGGAAACTGGATAAGGGCAATTTTGTATTGCACAATGCCGCTTCGGCTGGTGATATTAAAAGTTCTGTTATGATTCAGATTAAATAGCAGTTTCAATGTACATATTTCTAAATCATTACTGAACCAGCACACAAGGTCTGGTAATGAGTTTGTTTTATAAATTTCAAATAATTATATTTGCATCGCACAGAAAGTATAAATTGTGCTCTCGGAATGAATAAAACCAGTATAAAATATGAATTACAACACATCCTTTCAGGAACGCTCCCGGATAGCGAAGAAAATGTTATCGGAACAATCACCAACTACCTTAGAAGAAGCAAAACAACAGGTGGAATGGTTGAAACAGAAAAGCAATTCAAGATTAAAGAAACAGAGGAACTAATTTCATTTATCAATAAGAATGAATTGTGGGTTACTTCAATTAACTTTGACTTATATCTTTCAGAAGGAGCCGAACAACGCGTTTATATCAAAAACGAAAAAACAGTATACAAACTTAACGATTCTATATACTACACAACCTGGTTGGACTATTTTTACAATTTACTGCTAAACAACTATTTTTTCCCTGACACCGCATACAAATTAATTGGTTTTTTTCAATCTCCGGAGAATATCCTTTACGCATTAGTGGAACAACCATATGTTAAAGCAAATCAAATAACAGATTTACAATTTGTTAGAAACTTCATGAAACAAAACGGGTTTATAAACACCCGAAACAACGATTACTACAACCCGGACTTAGGTGTAATTCTGGAAGATCTTCATGACGAAAATGTGCTAACACAGAACAATATGCTATATTTCATAGACACTGTTTTTTATATCAAACACGATATTTTTTGGGAAAAATAAAATTAAACCATATACAACAAAAAAAGAGGCTCCTCACCGGAACCTCTAAAGAAACAATAATAATTCAATTTACTTTTTCTGCATTTTCATTTCAACAAGAAATGCAGCAATTAACCCCAAACCACCAAACAACATAACCGATGCACCATAAATAATACCCGAAATTTCATAGGCATCGTGGTTCACATCAATGGTAGGTATTGAACCATATACATACACCTGACAAATAAAGAAACCAACCAAAAGCCCAAGGCCAACTCCCAATAACAAACTACCCAGTTTGAGTGTTGTAAAAACCGAACTGGTGTTGAACGACGGTATAGGCAGTTTTGTTTCGATCAGTGCCGGATCAAACTTATCACCCATTTTTTCAATAATTGTCAATCGCTCTTTTTTACGAACAAAAAGTTCAAATAATTTATAAATTCCCAAAGTAACTATGCCCACAACCAGTGGTACTGAAATAAAATCTAACATAACTCTATTGTTTTAAAAGTAAATAATTTCGTTCTTTGCATGTTTTGACGGCATTAGTTCTAAAAGGTTACACTAAACTCCACAAAAATATTTTAATCTAAATATTAATGCCATTTTGTAACCATTTTCAGGAAATAGCGTCAGTATTACTATATGAACAGAGAAATTGAGCAAAGCTATATTAAACGGATACTCGGGGGCGATACAAATTCGTTCTCGTACTTTGTAAACACTTATAGTAATGCCGTTTTCACTCTTATTGTACGGGTGGTACAATCGCGCGAGGATGCAGAAGAACTGACCCAGGACACCTTTCTGAAAGCATTTAGTAAACTCGACGGCTATCGTGGCGACTGTAGCTTTTCCACCTGGCTATACCGCATAGCCTATAATACAGCAATTTCCTCGGTTCGGAAAGTAAAGGTAGTATTACCGGCTATTGACGATTATGTAATTAATAGTGTAGCCGACAATGAAGTGGATATACTTTTTGCCAATGACGAAAATGAATTACTTTTGCAAAAAATGGAAACTGCCATTGAGCAACTGCCACCCGAAGAAAAGGCGCTAATCACGCTTTTCTATTTACAAAATAAACCAATAGCCGAAATTGCTGAAATTTTACAGTTTACGGTAGAAAATATTAAGGTAAAACTACATCGCACACGCAAAAAACTGTATGTGATGATACAAAACGATCACAGATATGAATAACGACAAAATAATTTCGAGAGCTTTACAACAAAACAAGAGTCATTTATCCGTGGGATTCAATCAGGATTTAATGGCAAAGGTTATGGCTCAGGCTATCCGACGCGAAAAACAAAAAATGTGGCTGGGGTATGCTGTAGCCGGAATAGTTTCAGCGTTACTTATTGCATTTTCGGTGTTTCTGTTTATGGGGAAAGTCTCTGTTCCGGCACCTCCAAACATATTCAGTAATCTGAACTTCGATTTTGAAAGTCCGCTACTGAAGTTCAGTATTTTCATTTCTTCCATTATGTTGTTTCTGCTATTTATTGATGGCATAATCAGAAACCTGCGTCAAAAGCACCAAAATCAACAGTAATATTCCAAATATCCTATCCTCTCTACCGGGAAAAGTGCCTAATTCAGAATAAAAACAGAAAGCCGTTGGTGAAAAAAATCATCCAACGGCTTTTATGTGGTATAACTAAACGCTACCTTCTAAAAATGCGAATGGTAGCTTAGTCTCACGACTATCTACCAATCTTTTTTGTTAACCTTAAATCTAATACTATGAAAAAATCACGATACAAAGATAAGGCAGATTTCAAATATGTGCAAGCATTTCGCCAAAAATATGCTATAAAAGTGTGTTTTATAACATATTTTATACATTCGAAGTGTTAAATGCTAAAATATCTGTTCGAAAAACAACGAACTAAGCCTCGAAACGGCATATTTTTCAATATCAGATACCTGAATTTCTGTTTTTGATTGATAATAGTGATTCGTACCTGAAATCCGGATCTTAAAAAAACGGGCAAAAATACGCTGATGCGACAGTATGTGTTTGAAATCAGCCGGTGTACCAAGAACCTGCACGTCCTCAATGTCGTCCCATAGAGGCTGTAAAGCATCGAGTGTAAATAAATCGTCTGTTTCGTACAATCTATCAGCTTCCACTAAAGGCAATTCGTATAAATTCTGCCAGATATCTTTAGATTCGCGCTTTTGCAGGTAACATTTATCAGCACATTGCACAAAAAAATAATTAAAATAACGGTCGCGTACCTTTGTTTTTTTAGCTTTTACGGGCAATAAATCCACTTCACTCAGGGCAAATGCCCGGCATTCGTGCTGCAAAGGACAATCGGCACAACCCGGCTGTTGTGGCGTACAGTGTAATGCACCGAATTCCATGATAGCCTGATTATGTGCGGCAGGATTATTTTTATTCAGCAATTGGCCTGTAAGCATTGTAAACTCTTTTACACCTTCGGTGGAATCGATGGCTGTATGTACAGCAAAAAGTCGGGCAACCACCCGAAAAACATTCCCATCAAGTACAGCAAAAGGTTGATTGTATGCAAACGAAGCTATGGCTGCTGCTGTATAACGACCGA
>JBLIZK010000128.1:0-4419 GCA_048859825.1 Paludibacter sp. | reverse complement strand
TGTCAAGCAATGAAATCTGTTTGTTTTTGTCGCCAAAAGAATCGAGCTTTATCAATTTATAGCTTATTTCAGGAAATAATGAAAATACTTCCTGAACCTGCAATAGAGCTAGCGGACTTTGGCGGGAAACTACCCCTATCCCCTGAAGGGGAACTAAGTTAGCCATATATTCTATTTTTTCATTTCTATCCATTTTATTCTTTAAAACAATCATTACAACATCTCTTTCTCCCCTTTAGGGGTTGGGGGTTTTATTTATTATTCCCTTTCAGGGATTAGGGGTTAATTTTTTCAATAGTTCATAGCCTTGTTCCCATTCACCATATCCTGAAAGTGTATTGATATGGCCAGCCTCACCGATATTCACAAACTCGCTACCCCAGCTTTTGGCATAAAACGATGCTTTGTCAAGCGAAATCCACGGGTCGTTGGAGCTGGCAACCAGTGTGGTACGAAACGGAAATTGTACCACAGGTTCGTCGTTAATAAGCTTATCGCTGATTTTTTGTTTTACAATCTCAGCGTCGGGCGGTGCTACGAGCAGGGCGGCTTTCACTCGTCGGTTGTAGTTTTTTACCCATTCGGCTACAGTAAGGCAGCCCAAACTGTGAGCCACCAGTACAACTTCTTCAGGGTTATAATCAGCAATTGATTTATCAATAGTGGCAGCCCATTCTGTTAAATTCGGGTTGTTCCAGTCTTTTTGATGAATACGATGGAAGTTAGGTTGTTTGCTTTCTATCCAAGTTTGCCAATGGTCGGGACCTGAGCCCTGATAGCCGGGTATGATGAAGTAGTGCGTCATAGAGTATCTTTTTTATACGATACAAAATTCCGCATTTCGTAGACTGTTTACAATAGCACTTGTATGGTAAAATACATACCGTGTTTAGGGTAGGAGGGGTGATGGAATGTATCGGTTTGCCCTAAAAGAGCTAAAATTAAAAATGCATGATTGCATCTTTCACTGACATCCCTTTTTTGATGTTTTTGTTTTTAGCCAGCTGATTACAAACAGTGATAATGCCATTTTCCAGCGTATCGTGCCCGTTGAAGATTTCTGCACTCATACAGTCGACTGTACAAGCAAGAATTCCGGCATCGCTTAGTGAATCAAGGCTTTGTATTCCGGCATTGTTTTTTCCTATTCCGGCATCATTGAAAAATACGGCTTTCAGATGAAGTTTTTGTGCATAATGTCCGGCACTGGCACCGCCATGCGAACCACACACAACAATATCGCCGGCATTGCTATCTGACAAAAAGGTAATGCTGTCGGTTACCGTGATTTTACTGCCATTGAATTGTAACTGAATTTGTTTTTTCGGATTAATCTTGTTCTCTTCTTTCTTATCAGAGGAAACAACCGTATCTTTTCCGTTTTGAGAATAAGAGGATTGATTATAGAGTCCGACTATTTTTGCAATAGCTTCCTGAACTGAATCGCCGGGTTGAATTCCGTTTTTCCTAGCCGAAGGATTCAAATGGCTAATAATTCCGCTTTCCCAGGTATCGCTTGCTACGCCAATTTCGGCACTCATACAATCAACTGCGCAAGCTATGATTCCCTCAGCCTCATAATATGGGAGACCGCTAATGCCGGCCTGATTTTTGCCAATTCCGGCATTGTTTAGAAATACGGCTTTCACCCGGCAGTTTTTTAGCTTTCGGGCAAAAGTGCCATTGTCGCCACAATGCGATGCACATACAAGTATAGGACTTGTATTGTCGGGCTGAATATCGCCTAAACTATCTAATAATATTACATTCATAGAATAAAAATGGCCCCCTAAGCCCCAGATGGGGGAGGGGGCAATGCTTTAGGGGGCTTTGGGGTAGTTTTTTGCAATTTCTATCCCTTTTTCGTATGCCTTTAAATTTCCGTCAACAAACTTTTCGGGAACACTTTCGCGTACTATTTGCATCATTTCTTCGTGCTTATATCCCCTGAACTCGGCATAAATGGCCAGCATCACGATGTTCATCATTTTGCTGATATCAAAATCCGGACTTTTATTTTCTTCAGGGTCAATAATAAATGTTTTTTTTCCGGATTGCTTAATTAATTCAGTTTTCGACTCGGTCATATCTTTTTCCAGACGGGTGTTGACGCTTGAGGTGGATAGCTCAAATGTGCTTGAAAAAACAATGCCATCTTCTTTCAGACAATGTAAATAACGCAGTGTCTCGGTTTGCTCGAACGACAAGAGGTAGTCCACATCACCTGCCTTAATAAATGGAGATAATACGGGATTGGTTGAATAGCGAAAATGGCTTTCGACACCTCCACCACGTTGCCCTAAACCAATTACGTCCGATATTTTTAACTCATAACCAAGTTTCATGTAATACTTGCTCAAGAGATTGCTGAAAAGCAGAATTCCCTGTCCACCAACACCAGCTATAATAATATTTTTTCCTGTATCCTGCATTTTTTATGAATTTATAGCGTCAAACTTACATGCTGTAGAACATAATCCACAGCCCACACAAAGATCTTCATTGATAACTATTTCCACTTTTCCGTCCTTGCCTTTTTTGCTCTCAATGGCCAAGCAGCCGATATTGATACACTTACGGCATTGTGTACATAAATCCTGATCTATAGAATAGGCGTTGCCTTTAGGCAGTTTAAATTTGGTTACACAGGGTTTTTGTACGATTACCACCGAATTGGTATTGGCATTTACTGCATTCAGAATGGCAGTTTCGAGATTCTCAAATTCGTATGCATCTACAGTTACAATATCTTTAACGCCAATTGCTTCGCATACTTTGGCTATTTCCAGTTTGTTTTCAGGTTTATAATTGAACCCGAACTCGCTGGAAGCTACGTGCTGACCACCTGTCATTGCCAAACAGCTGTTGTCAACAATAATTGTGGTTGACTGACTGTCGTTGAAAATCAGATTCATCAGTCCGTTTATTCCGGTTGCCCAAAAACCACCATCGCCTATCATCGCCACAAAATTTTCTTTGTGGTCGGTTGCTACATTGTATCCATGCGCCAGCGCAATGCTCGAACCCATGCATTTTTGCAATGAATAGGTTTCCATATGTGGAAAACAACCGATTAACCCACAGGTAACATCGGCAGCAGCTTTTATTTTGTGTTTTCGTAATATCTCAGAAATGAAAAGATGAGAACATCCGGCACAACTAACGGGAAGCCGGAATGGAATTCCCTCCATCATCACTCTTTTGGGTGCGCCCGGAACGAGTTTTTCCTCGATAATGTCCGGTGTAAAGCGCATCATTTCAGGGAATTTTGGAAATAATTCTTTCCCGATAACCGGTATGCCTAAATCCTTGATGTTTTTTTCCATCAGGTCGTGCCCGTCTTCAATTACGTAGAGTTGTTCAACATATTCGGCCAACTCGCGTATCAGTTTTTCCGGTAGGGGCATAACCATGCCTACCTTTAGAATGGATGCATCGGGGAGCACTTCTTTTGTGTAATAATAAGGTGTACCGGCAGTTATAACTCCAATCTTTTTTCCTTTTAGTTCTAATTTGTTGATTTCAAAATTGTTGCAGTCCAGGGCAAGACGCTTCATGTGCGCCGGAAAGTCGTTAAAACATTTGGTGAGTTTTGGGTGCTCCGAGCCTTTAGCGTTCATCATCATGGTGGTCATGATAACCTTGCTGAAACTCACTTTATATTTGCTTCTGCATTTTACTTTGTAGCTAATACTTTCGTCGATTGCAACAGCACTGGTGGTTTTACATATAACCGATGTAATCTTCAGTATTACCGGAGTAGTGTATTCTTCGCTAATTTCGAAAGCTTTAATCATTAGGTCTTTGGCTTCCTGACTATCAGCCGGTTCCAATACCGGTATATTAAACATATTGCCATAATGACGTACATCATTATAATCATCGCCTGCAATACGGCCCACATCATCGCCAACTACCAAAACCAGTCCACCGTTTATCTGACTACCCGCAGCACCACCCAAAGCGTCGGCCGCCACGTGTAAGCCTACGGTTTTCATCACGGCAAAACTCCTGTAGCCGGCAAAAGAAGCGCCAATAGCTACTTCCAGACCAACTTTCTCATTTGTAGACCATTCACAATAAATATCGGGGTATCTTTGCTGGGTGTAATCCATTACTTCGGTAGAAGGAGTACCCGGAAAACCCGAAGCAACTTTCACGCCTGCTTCAAAAGCCCCTCTGGCAACTGCCTCATTACCATTCATCATTTTCGGTGTGGTAATCTTATTTTCGTTCTTCATGTAAAAAAAATGACATCTATTGATGATGTGCGTTTTATTTAGTTTTATGATAATTCAGCACAAAAATACTGCTTTTGTGTAACATTTCAAAATCAAATACTAAATATATTCAATAGATTGTAATATTTTTGTTATATGGCTGAAAAGAATAGACTTTTGAAAAATCTGAACAAAATTC
>JBLIZK010000127.1:0-5940 GCA_048859825.1 Paludibacter sp. | reverse complement strand
CATTTTTCAAATTTTTCCCAGTCAGAAGTATCTTTACCTGTACAAAAGCGTTCGTCAACACCGTTTGTACGCATTGCACGCCATTTATAGTGGTCGCCACCTAACCAAATTTCTGTAAGTGAACGGAATTTGTGGTCGTTTGCTACCATTGAAGGTACAAGGTGGCAGTGGTAATCGATAATTGGTTGCTTAGCAGCATGTTCGTGGTACAGTTTCTGTGCTGTTTCGGTTTGAAGTACGAAGTTTTCGTCTAAAAATTTTTTCATATTTCTGAATTGTTTTATAATGATTTTTGAATATATATTATTGTCGATACCTGAACTGCTTTTTTGTATGAATTATCAGGTACAAAATGAAACAGAGTACGTCCGGTTTAATTTTATCTATCTTTCAGTACATCAATCTGTTTTTTAAACCGTGTGCGCACACAAAAGTAATATATTTTTTCAATTATTCAATAGGCAATTGTTATAAATATTTGATAAAACCTTTAATAAATGCGTAAAGTGTTTTGGCTTTAATATTTATAATTGCAGGTGTGTGTATGTTGTTTAATTTCAGAAATATAGATATTGAATAACTATACAGAGATGTCTAAACTCTCTTTTTTTTGTAGTTTGTTTGATGCAGTACGAATAAAAGAGCTACAGTATTTAATTTCTTTTGGTTTTTCGAATGGGGTAAGTAAATCAGCAATTTTTAATACCAGGTCTTTTTCTGTCATCTTATCAAAAGGATTTCCTTCAATTACCAATACAACTTTTTGACCAAGGTTGGGGTCGGGGAGTGAGCCTACAAAAAATGGTCGGTTAATTACTGCATCGAGTTTTTTTTCAATTTGTTCGGGGTGTATTTTTATTCCACCTGAATTTATCACATTGTCAAGTCGGCCAATGATTCTGAATTCTGATTTATTGATGATTTCGGCAATGTCGTTCGTAATAAGCTCTTTGTTATGGATTTGAGGTGCATGTATACATAAGCAGTTTTGTTCATTTAGTCTGATTTGTATGTCTTTCAGAGTTCTGAAGTTATCTGATTTATGCGTGCCGTTTATTCTTTTAACCGCAATGTGCGAACAGGTTTCGGTCATGCCATAGGTTTCGTAAAATGCTGTAGATTGGTTTTGAATAGCATCCGACAATGGAGTGGGGGTTGCTGCGCCACCTAAAATAATAGTATGTGGTTTTTTTTTCTGTATATCAGTGAGAGAATACGATAATTGATAAGGTGTGAGTGCCGCAAAGTGTATGTTGGTCGCAATACTACTAAATGGTTGTTTGGATGGTTGGGTACAGATTAAATTGAAATTTCCTACAATAGCTCTCACTAACATCATTTTGCCTGCAATATGACTTGCAGGAAGGCAAAGTAGTGCTTGCGTTGAGGGTGTTAGTTCGAAGTATTCAATTGTGGCTTTGGCAGAATTTACCATGCTTTGTTTGTTGAGTTCAATGTTTTTGGGTGTGCCGGTTGAACCCGATGTATTTACAAATACAGTTGATGTTGTGTCAAACCATTCCTTCAGAAAAGCAGCGATGTGTTTTTGCCATTCCTCAATTTGTTCAAATTGGTCAATGTTGTTGGCCGAATAAATTTTGCCGTTCAGTTGTATAGAATTATATAATGGCATTAATGTCCCATTTTAATTGAGTATTGTAGTGCAGAGCTGCTTCTTTTATTTCCAGTGGCGAAGGAATATTGTTGTCATATAACTGCCCGGTGCCCAATCCCTGAGGCATTTGGGTGTGTTTAGTGGCTGTCCACTGGGCTATGGCGTTGAGCCCGATGTTCGATTCAAGTGCAGAGGTTGCCCACCAGCCAATATGTCTGCTTTCGGCCTCGCTAATCCACTTTTCAGCCATACTTATTCCGCCAATCAAACTTGGTTTAAGTATTATATAATGCGGTTGAATATAATCTAAAAGTTGACTGTCATCATCTGCATTCAGGCCAATCAATTCTTCATCAAGTGCAATAGGAATGGGTGAATTACGACAAATATATGACATTTCTTCAATTTGTCCTTTTTTAATAGGTTGTTCCAGCGAGTGAATGTTTAACCGTGCTAATTTGCATATTTTGGCAAGTGCTTCATTGGCGGTGAAACCGCCATTGGCGTCCAATCGTATTTCTAAATCATTGGGTGAATATTGTTGCCTGAGTTTTTGAATAAGATTATATTCTGTTTCAAAATCAATGGCTCCAATTTTAATTTTAATACAGCGATATCCCTGCGCTATTTTATCAGATATTTGATTTTGCATAAAGTCCGGATTGCCCATCCAAATAAGCCCGTTTATAGCAATTCGTTTTTTGCCATTTGTGAAATCGGATTCGTATAAAATGCGTTTGCCGGAGTTTTGTAAGTCGAGTAGGGCAGTTTCTAATCCAAAAGCAATCGATGGATACCGGCTTAGGTCTATTGTCTTTAGCGGTTTTCCTTCGTTAATTGTTTTGCATAATTCCTCGAGTTGCTGCTCATACGTTTCTTCCGGGTCGATACTTAACCCTTTTATAGTTGAGCATTCGCCTATTCCGGTATTTGAACCATCATTTAAGAGTAAATAATAACTTGGTTTATGCCGAAGTACTCCTCGCGATGTTCCTGCATCGAAGCGAAAGTTAAGAATTGTTTTTTTGAAACGGGCTTTCATCGCTGTTTAATTAGTGTTACAAAAATATCACTTTTTTGAATAAAAAAAGAAGCCACTTTATCAAATGGCTTCTTTTCTTTTAATTTTGCTTTACTGTATTTAGTACATCTTTGTTTATTTGAACGCTGTATTTTTTTCGTAGATACTCTATCCATTGTTTTTCCAGGAATTCCTGATAATCGGCAGTGACTAATCCTCTTACGTCGTTGTAGTCTTCAGGTAATTCTTTGAGTATTTTACCTTGTGTAAACACAAAAGGGTAATCTGTGTTTGTTTCAATTTTCTCTTTCGATTTGAATGCTAATTTATCCAGCATTTTATTCTCGCCTTGTGTATACAGTCCTTTTTCTACTTTTACATATTGTATACTGTCGTTGAGTCGGGTACGTAAATACTTATCAATCGAATCTGAAGGTGAACTTTTTACGATAGCTTTAGCCAGTTTCAGCGTGTTTTTATCTTTGCAATAAATCAGTCTTCCTTTGAAGTGGGGCTTTTCCCATTTGTAATCCATTATATTCTTTTTGAAATACTGCGCAAGTCCGGCTGTATCTTTGGAGGCTTTGTCCCAAACTTCGTTGTTACTTACTTCGAATAGCAAAATGCCATCGTGGTATTCCTGCATCAAATATCTGAATTCGCTGTATTTCTTTTCAAGCTGTGTATCTTCATAGGCCAATAGTTCTTTTTCGGTAAATGCAGTAAATTTATCGTCGATAATTTCGGTTGCCTGGGTTTTATCACTGTAAGTGTTAGCTTTTAAGTATTGGCTGAAAGCGCTCTGAGAAATTTGTTTGTCGGCAAAATTTATTAAATTTTTATTCAGACTGGCTATTGATACCTGAAAAATCGAATCAGTAAGTGTTTTTTTATCCAATAGTTTATAGTAGTCACTTAAAGCATCTTTGTTTACACTAAAGTTATAATCGTTTTTAAGTTTAGCAACAAACGATTTTTGGCCTAAATTTGCTCTTTCGTCACGTTTTACTTTGTTTTGAATGTCCTCTTTCAGATTATCAAAACTGTCAAGGCCTTTACGGTCAATAAGTTTAATTATGTGCCATCCATAAGCCGACTGTATGGGAGCGCTAACATCGCCAATGTTTTTTAATGCGAAAGCAGCGTTTTCAAATTCAGGGATCATTCTGCCTGAACCAAACCATGGTAATTCACCATTTTTTGAGGCAGAGCCTTTATCGTCGGAATATTCGGTGGCTAATTTGCCAAAATCCTGTCCGTTTTTAACAAGCGCGTACAACGAATCGATTTTGCTTTTTGCAGCTTGATTTTTTTGTGTATTGCCTTCTTCGGTGAAACGCATAATGTGCGAAACAAGTATTTCTCCCAGAGTTTCACGTTTACTATGTACTTTAATCAGATGGTATCCGAAAACTGTACGTAAAGGTTTTGAAATAGAGCCTGGTTTGGTGGCATACGCTACAGTTTCGAACGGATATACTGTTCGAAAAGCAGAGATCCAACCTATGTAGCCGTTGTTTTTAGCGGCGGATTCATCTTCGGACAGTTCTTTTGCCAACTTTTCAAAATCTTCTTTTTCTGCTCTTTTGGCTATTCCGTTAATCTTTTTCCATGCGGCTAATGTGTCGGCAGGAGTTGAGTTGGGTTGCACGCGTACTAAAATGTGACTAACTTCAATGTCTTCTTTCATTCGTTTGTAAGCCTCGTGCAGTACAGCTTCGTCTACTTTACTATCAGTTAAATAGGGTTTTGTGAGTTGAGAGCGATAACCTGAAAGTTCAGTTTTAAATGAATTTGTTGTGTCTATTCCCTGAGAAATGGCTTCTTCTACTTTTAGCTTAAAGTTAACAAACAAATCAACATATTCATTTAATGTTTTTTTATCCAGCGAATTATTCGAATTGTTTTTGTTATAAATGTATTCAAATTCGGATTTTAATACCGGTTTTCCGTTAATCTGCATTAATACCGGATCATTCGCCAGTCCAATCTGAGTTCCCGTAAATAAAACTGCGGCTGAAAAAAGAAATTTTCTCATATTGATTTTTAATTATATAGAAATAAAATTGCAATAATTTTAAACGACCAAAATTACAATTATGTTATGTTGTAATATTGGATAAGCCTTTTTTTTATGATTTTTTACTATTTCAAAACGGCATGCTAAGATACGAAAAAAAATGTCGTTGGATAAAACATTTAAAAGAATATGTAGTATTTATCTTTCAATCAGTTTATTTAATTAAGTTAAATTAAATCTCCCTAAAACGCTTTTTTAGTATATTTGTGCTTTAAAAATCCATTTAATAGTTGATATATGAAAGACCTGTGCAATTTTTTTTATGCCAAACGTATTAATTTTAGTTTAATACTGGTTTCGATGGCAATTTTTTTTACGGCCTGCGATTTAGATGGAAGTGCAAATTATACACCTACAGTTATAATGGCGAAAAAGGCCTATGTTTCGGGTGGTGATACGTTGGATATTTCGTACAATGGTTCGGGATTAATTCTGGATACAACTTACGTAGGCGACACCATAAATTTTAGTTTTTTTCTGGAGGCTTATTCAAATAATCTGACAGTAATGAGAATTGAACAGTCAGCCGATAGTGTTTCCAGAATATTCTGGCATCAAAAATCCGATTTAGATAAGTATATTACTTCCCAATCTGATTATAAAAAGGGTTTATTTTATATGAATGGAGGGATTACTAATTTTTACATTTTATTTAAATACATACCAACAAAGGCTACAAAGACGGCAAAGTTATCAGTAACAGCAGTTTCGGATGCTAAGTTTACCGATAGTTTTGGGGCAGGAAACAGCTTTACTTACTCAATCATTGTTCCGGTTAAAGATACGGTAAGTGTTGATTAAGTAAAATACAAAATTAATATCATTTCTCATGAAGTATTTTTTGATAGCAGGTGAAGCCTCGGGCGATTTACATGCTTCGAATCTGATGCGTGAAATCAAGAAAACCGACCACAAAGCAAAATTTACTTTTTTGGGTGGCGATTTAATGGCATCAGAAGGTGGAAAGTGTGTAAAACACTATCGGGAGATGGCATTTATGGGTTTTTTGCCTGTATTACTAAATCTGCGCAAGATTTTCAGAAATCTCTCAGAATGTAAACTTGCTATTGAGGAATTTAAGCCGGATGTTGTGATTCTCATTGATTATCCCGGTTTTAATCTGCGTATGGCTCGCTTTGCGAAGGAGGCGGGGTTTAGAACTTTTTATTATATCTCTCCCAAAATTTGGGCCTGGAAGGCCTCCCGGGTCGAGATCATTAAGAA
>JBLIZK010000126.1:0-2081 GCA_048859825.1 Paludibacter sp. | reverse complement strand
TGAAATTTCAGGTAAACATGTCGTATACAGCAGGGAATCAGGACAAAAACTACACTGTAGACCTCCTGAACAACGCCTATACCAAAATGCCGAACATGTCAATATACGAGTACAACGCATTGGGTGAATTAACTCCTAATTACTTATCACCCGCAACAACTCCACAGGGTTCGTTCCTCTCATATAACTATGGCACAAGCAAAGGTGGTATTTATAACCCTGTAGCAATGGCTAACGAAGGGTATTGGAAAGTGAAAAGTGAGCGTATTATGCCAAAATTTAATATTCAGTACTGGGTTATACCGGAAGTATTAAAATACCAGGCCGACCTTGCATTTGATATTAACACAAGTAAAGAAAAAAGATTTTTACCTCAGATTGCAACCGGACGCCCGTGGCCTGAGTTAAGTGTGAATCGCAGTACTGATTACTCCGGCGAAAGTTTTAATGTACAAACATTCAACAAACTGTATTACACTCCAAAACTGGGTGAAAAACACGAAATAATCGGATTGCTTCAGTTTAGCACATACGATGGACGTTACTCATCATATCAGGAAATCAGCGCACTAAGTGCTTCAACAGCCTTACAGGACGCATCCATACAGGCAAATATTGTAGGTACTGGCCTGGGACTTAACTCCGGTAGCTCACAGGCACGAACTTTGTCTCTCATGAGTATGCTTCAATACAAATTATTGGACAGATATATTATTAACGGTACAGTACGCAGAGACGGCGACTCAAAATACAACGAGAAAAATCGTTATGGGATTTTCCCCAGTTTGTCGTTACGATGGAGAGTTTCAAACGAACCATTTATGAAAAAAGTGAAGTTTATTAACGATTTCAGTTTGAGAGCTTCGACAGGTGTAAGTGGTAATCCGGTATCGAAAAATTACCTATATTACAACATTTATAATACGTACGACTGGACTTACCTTAATGAACAGGGAGTTTACTCAAGCAATCTTCAACTTTCGAATCTGAAGTGGGAACGTGTGAGCGACATCAACCGCGGCGCTAACTTATTAATGCTTGATAACCGCGTAAATATGGAATTTAACTTCTATAAAAAACGTACGAACGACTTGTACTTTGAAAAAGTAAATATACCCAGTTCAACCGGTTATACACAGTTAAATCAGAATGTGGGTGTTATGGATAACCGCGGTTGGGAACTTAGTATTAATGCTACTTTGGTTAAAACCAAAGACTGGACAGTAGATATGAATATGTCGTTTGCCCGCTCAGAAAACGAAGTAATTGAAATGTCGGAAAACGTACCTTTGATTTCGACACCTGTAGCAACCAATGGCGCCTATTTAACAAAGATTCAGGTAGGAAATCCTCTGGGTTCGTTTTATGGCTATAAGTACGAAGGTGTTTACCTGAATAGTGACCAAACCATTGCACGCGACAAAACAGGACGTCCGATTTACACCTACGACGATCAGGGTAACAAAGAAGCAGTACGCATGAAATTCTGGTATCCTTCTGTAGGTTACGAGTTTCAGCCGGGTGATGCGAAATATGCTGATATTAATCACGATGGTAATATTAACGCACAGGACCTTGTATATCTTGGCGATGTGAATCCGCTTTTAACTGGTGGATTTGGCCCTACCATTCGTTTCCGCAAATCAATATCTGTAAATGCATACTTCTATTTCCGTTATGGATTTGAAGTGATAAACCAAACCCGTATGGATATGGAAAACATGTACGGATTTAACAACCAAAGTAAAGCAGTACTAAAAAGATGGCGTCATGAATATGCAGATGCATCCACAGCCCCAACTGATTTATTACCAAGAGCATTATTGTCAAAAGGATATAATTATTTGGGCTCTGACCGATTTGTAGAGGATGGTTCGTTCCTTCGTTTTAAATCGCTCACTGTCAATTACAATTTCGACAAAAAAGTAGTATCAAAACTGGGTATGAACGATTTAAAACTTTGGGTAACGATGCAGAACATCTATATCTGGACAAATTACTCAGGTATGGATCCTGAAGTATCCATGCGTAGTGGCATCTCTGGCTTAGGATATGACACCTCCCGTTCTGGTCGTCCACAA
>JBLIZK010000125.1:0-3171 GCA_048859825.1 Paludibacter sp. | reverse complement strand
CGTGTGCTCTTCCGATCTTATTTTGCTATCTTCCAGAAAAGCTTTATTTTCATCGTCAATATGCAATACGATATCAGTTCCGCGATCCGATTTAATCGTATCCTCCAGTGTGTATTCAGGGTCACCTTTGCACGACCAATGTTGAGCCACAGCACCATCTTTATGCGATAGCGTGAAAATCTCCACCTTTTTAGATACCATAAACGATGAGTAAAAACCCAATCCGAAATGGCCAATGATAGCCTGTGCATCGTTTTTATACTTTTCAAGAAACTCTTCGGCACCTGAGAATGCAATTTGGTTGATGTATTTTTCTATTTCATCGGCAGTCATACCAATACCTCTGTCGGAGATAGTAAGTGTTCCCTTCTTTTTATCAACTGCAACAGTAACTTTCAACTCACCCAGCTCACCTTTAAATTCACCAACCGATGCCAGAGTTTTTAGTTTTTGAGTTGCGTCTACCGCATTCGACACCAATTCGCGAAGAAAAATCTCGTGATCGCTATATAAAAATTTCTTGATAACGGGGAAAATATTGTCACTCGTAACCCCAATGTTTCCTTTAGCCATACTTAATCAGTATATAAATTAAACAAATTATTGAATAAAAATTAAATTCAGTTTTAAAAAAGTCACTGCTAACGATTCAAAAAAAATGCCAAAACAGCGGCAATGACAAATTGGCAGTGAAATATCTTACATTCAGCATCAAAATAAATTGATATAACTATTTGTAAGTTCGAAAAAATACACTATTTTTGCAGTCCGAATTTGAGCTAGTAAGTAAAACAACAAAAATATTATAAGCAATGAAAAGGACATTCCAACCTTCGCAAAGAAAAAGAAGAAACAAACACGGTTTCCGTGAAAGAATGGCATCAGCTAATGGCCGTCGCGTTTTGGCTGCACGCCGCGCAAAAGGAAGAGCAAAACTTACTGTAGCCGACGAAGGACGACACAAAGCATAAGGCTCAGCCAAGAATAAAAGAAACAAAAAAGTAAAGACCTCAACAGAAGTTTTTACTTTTTTTTATTTCACGGGGTTCAATGCTGTAAAGATATTTTTATTTACTTTTGAACACGCTTTAATAGAAAATACAAATTACCATCTGAAACATCCTGAATTATGGATTTTAAACGTTTTTGGAAAGAATCGCTGGGCGGTTATATTTTGAAACACATACTTATAGCCATAGCTATATTAGTAACTTTATCGTGGGTTACATTGTACCTGGTCGATATATATACCGAACACGGAAAATTTGAAGAAGTTCCCGACCTGAATGGAATGTTTGTGGAAGAAGCAACCATGATGGCTGAAAACCACAATTTATACATCGAAATAATCGACTCTGTGTATGTAAAAGGAAAAAAACCGGGAAGCATTATTGAACAAACTCCGGCTGCAGGTGCACATAGTAAAAGTAATCGTCCAATTTACGTGGTGGTTAATTCCGGGCAAAAACGCCAAATTGCCCTACCCGATGTAAACGATATATCTGTGCGTCAGGCCGAATCAATGCTAAAATCGCTGGGTATAAATATTGATAGTATTTCATATATACCTTCAGAATACAAGGATTTAGTTCTCGAAGTTAAATACCGCGGCCAAACAATTTCGGCCGGGACAAAACTAACCGAAGGTTCCTATATCACATTAATTGCAGGTAGCGGCGAAAGCGGTGAAGACGTGGTAGTACCATCGCTCAAAGGTAAAGATATTGAAACCGCCCGCAACGAGGCCATAGAAGCTTCTATGGTAATTGGTGCAATTGATTTTGATGTTGCACCACGTGGACGAGAAAAAGAATACTTTATTTACCGACAATCGCCCGCTGCCGGCAAACTGGTTCCTGCAGGCACCCGAATCGACATCTGGCTTTCGCGCGACAAGAGTATGCTTGAGAAAAAATTTGACAACGATGAACATGATAATGATGAAGACTTTTTTTAATAATATGTTGAGTTTCTCTTTTTTGAATAAATAAATTATACTTTTAGCTGTGAACGAAGATATTTTTGAAGAAATAGAAGAAGATGAATTGGAAGATATAGCTCCTGAAAGAGAGTTGTATGAGCATTTTCGTTTTGTGGTGGACAAAGGGCAAACATTGGTCAGAATTGACAAATACCTTGTAAACTGCATGGCTAATATCTCGCGTAACCGTATACAGGAAGCTGCCGATGCCGGCAATATACGTGTGAATGACCGCAGTGTGAAGTCCAATTACCGTGTAAAACCGTTTGATGTCATTACCATTAATCTGGAATATCCTCCTTCCGAATTTGAGATTTTTCCGCAGGACATTCCTATCAATATTGTATACGAAGACGACGATATTATATTGGTAAACAAACAACCCGGCCTGGTGGTACATCCGGGATTCGGAAATTTTGATGGCACTTTGCTGAATGCAATTGCCTGGCACTTAAAAGACAGACCCGAGTTTGACATGAACGATTCGCGCATCGGACTGGTACACCGAATTGATAAAGATACATCCGGCTTATTGTTACTGGCTAAAACGCCACATGCCAAAACACATTTAGGTAAACAGTTTTTCGACAAAACAACACATCGCCGTTATCAGGCCTTGGTTTGGGGAAATGTAAAGGAGGATTTTGGTACAATAAACGGAGCCTTAGCCCGCAATCCGCAAGACAGGATGCAGTTTACAGTTTTCCCTGAAGGCGAAAACCCACTGGCTAAACATGCGGTTACACACTATAAAGTGCTGGAACGCTTTGGGTTTACAAGTTTAGTGGAATGCCGCCTCGAAACCGGCAGAACGCATCAAATCAGGGTGCATATGAAACACATCGGACATACTCTGTTTAATGATGAGCGATATGGGGGACATGTGATTTTAAGAGGCAATACCACAGCTATGTACAAAGCTTTTGTGAAGAATTGTTTTTTCATTTGTCCGCGGCAGGCACTCCATGCAAAAGAACTTGGATTTGTGCATCCAACTACCGGGGAGTATATGTTTTTCGACTCTGAACTACCACAGGATATGCAGGATGTTATCGAAAAATGGAGAAAATTCGGCAACGGAAGTAGTCTTGATGAATAATCTCTGACAACAATTGTATAATTTATGAAGGGTTACACAGTAAATAAAATGTTATGTTCCATTTTCGACAAGGAATAAAAAATATACCTGA
>JBLIZK010000124.1:0-11161 GCA_048859825.1 Paludibacter sp. | reverse complement strand
TACTTCGGCCTGCCCTTTGGCATATGGTTCTGATTCTTCCAAAATTTGAATATCTCCAAAACCGGCTTCCTCCAGCATCAACAAGTATTCTGCACGAGTTACTGCTCCTGCCCAGCATTCAGCTACGGCCACAGGGTCGTTGCGATATTCATCGGCTATTGGCGATGTAGAATAAATATCACTTACCACAAATCGACCACCCGGCTTTAGTATACGATATACTTCATTCCAAACTGCCTGTTTATTTGTGGCATGATTTATCGTGCAATTGGATATTATTACATCTACTTTATTATCATCAATGGGTAAATTTTCTAAATCAGCCTTCAGAATCTCAGCATTCCCGATTTCAAATTTTTTCAGATTGGCATTCGCCTTTGCAATCATACCCTCGGAAATATCAATGCCGTACACATACCCCTCCTCACCCACTTCTTCGGCCAAGCGAATTACATCGTTTCCACGTCCACTTCCCAAATCCACACACACTTCAGCTTTTTGAGCCTTAGCATGATTGATAGCTCCACCACATGACAGACAACAGGTTTTTTCGCTTAATACTGAATAACGATCGTTTATAGCATTAATTTTCTCACTATCAAGTTTAAATGTAATTTTTGAACTCATGTTTTTTTCAAATTGAATTAAATAATTTCTTCTCGATTGGAAATATGGTGCGAAAATACAATATTATTTTTAAATTACAATAGTATCACTAATAAATTATTTAAATATCACTACTTTTTTAATACCGATAGCATTTAAATAATAGAAAAGTATGGATTTAATTTCATCTTGCATACAGGCTTAAATTAATTTTCCGTTTTTAAATAATTCTATCATTTCGCCGGCAATACTTATTTCTGCGGATGGATGTTCAGGCAAATTATCGGCACTAAACCACTCTGCATTTGTTATTTCGTGTCCGTCGGTCTGTATTGGTTGAGTTTTATCTAATACTTCAGAAATAAATCCAATCATCAATGAACCTGAAAGTGCCCATGGTTGACTTTTATAATACCGTATATTGCCTACATCAAGTCCAACTTCCTCTTTCACTTCACGGCGAACTGTTTCTTCAAGCGTCTCGCCAACATCAGCATATCCGGCAATAAGCGAAAACCAGCCTGATCTGAAATTCGCATTATTCGCTAATAATAATTTATCCTCATTTAATACTGCAACAATAACAGCCGGAGATATTTTTGGATAATAAACCGAATTGCATTTATTACATTGTACAGCTCTTTCATCAACTTTATGCAAAGTAGGTGCCCCACATGTTCCACAAAATTTGTGTTCGGAGTACCATTTGAATAAATGCCATGCAATAAGAGTAGCCCAAGCCGTTTCTTTATTTGTTGTAGTCCTGAAAAAGCCAATATCTCTGTAGTCAAGTGCATCGTTATTTAATTCAAAATCTGCCTGATATAAAAAACAAGGAACATTGTTGAGTGAAAACAAATATGTACATGAGCTCATTTCAGGTTCAACACTTAAATCCTTTATCTGAGCTAAAAAATCGCCCTCCACACCCGATTTTATTAATACATTGTTTTCTCTGAAATGGATTAAATACGCATTTCCACCGGGAGTGACATTTGCAACAAACTGATTATTAATAAAATGCGGGTAAATATCCTGAATCATACTATAGTGAAAAGAATTAATATTATTGTACAAATTTACAGTTTATTGCCATATCAAAGCTGAATTCAGGCATTTAATTTCGGTTTCTTTGTTTTTTTATTTCAAATGGACTGATTTATACGAATAACTTTGGTTGTCACCTACTAAAAGTGTAATTTTGCAACCATTTTTGAAGGTTATGGATAATGTGATTGTTGTTTCAAAACTCTGGACATGGAGTTTTATAAGTGCCTGTATTGGTAATTTTCTGTTGTTTTTTGCTTTTTATATGTTGGTGCCAATATTTCCGCTTTTTATGTTGGATCAATATTCTGTTGACAAGACATCCATTGGCGTTATTTTATCGGCTTACACGCTGGCAGCCCTGCTAATTCGCCCTTTTGCCGGGTTTTTACTCGATATGGTGTATCGTAAACCGGTTTATCTGATATCCTATCTGCTTTTTATACTCAGTTTTGTTGGCTATCCTATTGCTAACACAATAGGATTATTTTTATTCTTTCGGATTTTACATGGGTTTACGTTTGGGTTTGTAACCACAGCCGGGAACAGCTTTGTAGTGGATATTACGCCAGCAGAACGTCGTGGCGAAGGTTTAGGCTTTTTTGGTGTGGCCAACACACTGGCAATGGCTGTAGGACCAATGACAGGGATGTATTTGCATAATTATTATGACTACGATGTGATTTTTTACACTGCAATAGGATTAGGAATTACCGGATTAATTTTTGCCTCACTTATTAAGGGCAAAAAGAATCAGAAACTAACAGAGCAATACATAACCTGGGACAGGTTTTTTCTATTTAAAGGATTTCGTGCAGGTACTTCACTCATGTTAATGGGTATACCCTACGGAATGATAGTGACTTATATAGCACTTTATGGCCGGGAAATGCAAATAAAAAACATTACCGGTTTGTTTTTTATGTTGATGGCAGGCGGTTTAACCGCATCTCGTTTTATAAGTGGTAAAATGGTCGACAAAGGTAAATTGAATTCTGTTGTTGCCTGGGGGACAGCAATTTCAGTTGTGTCGCTGTTATTGATAGTTTCGTTAAAATATTTTGCTTTGGGAATTTTGCTTTACACAATATTTTTAATATCAGCGTTTGTGTTGGGTTTTGGTTACGGATTATTATTTCCGGCTTACAATACACTGTTTGTAAACCTGGCACCTAACAACCGACGGGCAACAGCCAGTTCCACTTATATGACCAGTTGGGATATAGGTGTTGGAGGCGGACTTGTATTGGGAGGTTGGTTGGCCGATAGCGTTTACGGCTTGCAAATTGCTTACTTTGCAGGTGCGTTAGCAGCTTTGCTGTCGTTATTATTATATGTAAAAATTGCCGGTCCGCATTTTATTAAAAATAAGCTAAGATAATTATCAATTTTCATTGTTCAATTTATTCATATTAGTGAATGAAAATACGACGCTAAAAACAAAAATTCTTCGATTTCGAACAATTATATTGCCTAAAAACCATATTTTAGCTATATTTGTAATAATATACATTACAAATAAAAATTAAATTGCGATAGCATTTTTCTTTTAACTATTACATTATAAACAAGCGTAATACCCTATATTTGCCAGCGTGGTAATTAAGTAAAATATAGTTCATTAGCTAATTTTTAGTGTCAGTCTTTTCCGATTTAAACTAATTTCATAAATAATTTAGAATTATGAATATTTCAATTGTAGGAACCGGATATGTAGGTTTAGTATCTGGTGCATGTTTAGCCGAAACAGGTGCTTTAGTTTATTGTATCGATGTAAATCAGGCCAAAATTGACAGCCTGAACAACGGTATTATGCCTATATACGAACCTGGACTGGAAGATATTGTAAAAAGAAACGTTCAGAAAGAACGATTGTTTTTCAGAACTAAACTTTCAGAAGTGGTAAATGATAGCGATGCTATTTTTATTGCAGTAGGTACTCCTCCTGATGAAGATGGAAGTGCGGACCTCAAATATGTTTTGGGCGTGGCACGCGAAATCGGTCAAACACTTGACAACTATACAGTAGTAGTTACAAAAAGCACTGTACCTGTAGGTACAGCAAAGAAAGTGAAGGCTGCTATTCAGGAGGAATTGGATAAAAGAGGGGTTGTTGTAAAATTTGATGTTGCTTCAAATCCTGAATTCTTAAAAGAAGGAAATGCAGTGGACGATTTTCTGAAACCTGATAGAATTGTAATCGGTGTGGAATCAGAACAAGCTGAAAAAGTACTCAAACGTCTTTATAAACCCTTCGTGTTAAATGGCCATCCAATTTTTGTGATGGATATTACATCATCGGAAATGACAAAATATGCAGCGAACTCCATGTTAGCAACCAAAATTAGCTTTATTAACGATATTGCCAACCTTTGCGAAATTGTAGGAGCTGATATCAACATGGTGCGTAAAGGCATTGGATCGGATACTCGAATCGGGAACAAATTCCTGTACCCGGGTGTTGGTTACGGGGGTTCATGCTTTCCAAAAGATGTGCAGGCATTGATTAAAACAGCTAAAGACTTTGATTACAACTTACAGGTTTTACAAGCTGTGGAAGACGGAAATAAAAAACAAAAAACCGTACTTTACAATAAAATTTTCAACCACTTTGGTGGCGATTTACAAGGTAAAACCATAGCTATCTGGGGCTTATCTTTTAAACCCGAAACAGATGATATGCGCGAAGCACCATCGCTGGTTTTAATTGAAAAACTACTCGAAAAAGGAGTTACTGTATGCGCTTATGATCCAATAGCTATGCATGAAACCCAAAGAATACTTGGCGATAAGATTAAGTATTGTAATGATATGTACGAAGCGATTATTGGTGCCGATGCACTGGCAGTGGTTACAGAATGGAGCGAGTTCCGCTTACCAAACTTCAAAGTAATGGAAAAACTGATGAGTGCAAAAGTTCTTTTTGATGGTAGAAATATTTTTGACCTTGAACAAATCGTTGAATACGGTTTTACGTACCATAGCATAGGTCGCAAATCAATCAACGTATAAAATTCTAACCGGGGTATACATTTTCCGCTTGTATACCCCGTACTTTCCTTTTTGCTCTGTATTTTACATTTACCACATAAAAGTAACTTTAAATGAGCATTTTATGAACATCCTTCAAGCGGTTATTCATTTCACAGAAATTGTTCTGTTTATATATTTTGCATTTGCTGCAGTATATATTTTTCTGTTTTCATTTTTTTCGGTTTTCAAAAAACCCGACAGATTTCGTGAATCAACTTATTTACGGAAAATTGCTGTGCTCATACCTGGCTACAAGGAAGACAATGTAATTGTAGATGTAGCGATGGATGCCTTGAATCAGGATTACCCCAAGAACAGGTTTGATGTTGTTATTATAGCCGACTCATTCCAACCCACTACAATTGAAGCATTAAAAAAATTACCCATTAAACTTGTTGAAGTTGCTTTTGAGCAAAGCACAAAATCAAAAGCGCTTAACAAAGCCATGGAAGTAATTGGCGATGAGTATGATATAGCTATTGTACTAGATGCTGACAACATAATGGAACAAGGCTTTATACATAAAATAAACAATGCTTTTGAATCCGGTGTTAAAATTGTTCAGGGACATAGAGTTGCTAAAAACCTGAATACATCCTTTGCAGTGCTCGATGCCGTTAGCGAAGAATTAAATAATAGCATTTTTCGAAAAGGTCATAGGGTACTTGGTTTTTCATCGGCATTAATTGGCTCAGGAATGGCTTTTGATTATGCAATCTTTAAAAAACGAATGAGTGAAATACATGCAATCGGAGGATTTGATAAAGAGTTGGAGCTAACATTTCTACAAGACCAGTACCTGATTGAATATCTGAATGACGCAATCGTTTACGATGAAAAAGTACAAAAAGTTGAAGTATTCGAAAAACAACGTAAAAGATGGCTTTCTGCTCAATTTGTATATTTTGGTCGATTTTTTTTACCGGGTTTAAAAGATCTTATACTTAAAGGTAACATTGATTTTTTTGATAAAGTATATCAAATGGTCACTCCGCCCCGTATACTGTTATTGGGGATTACGGCCTTAAGTCTGACTTTCTATTTTGTGTTTAATCTGATGTATCCTGATTCAAATCTTTTGATTATTCCTACTAGTTTTTGGATGTATACAATGCTTTTAATTGTATTTGCATTTATAACCGGAATACCTTTAAAATTCTATAATTCAAACACATTAAAGGCTGTTTTCACTCTCCCCAAAGCCTTTATATCCATGTTTTTAACTCTGTTTAAATTAAAAGGTGCTAACAAAAAATTTATACACACACAACACGGCTCGCATTAATTAAGTGCATTGATAATTTATAACTTCAATTTATTAAAATAATGACTTAATCTGTTTAAGAATGAGAATTGGCATTGAAGGTCAGCGATTGTACCGCAAAAATAAGCATGGTATGGATATGGTTGCATTGGAATTAATCAAAAACCTGCAACTCATTGATGCTGAGAATGATTATTTCATTTTTGTAAAACCGGATGTCGACAATTTATGTATACCTCAAACAGACAATTTTAATATTATCGAAATAAAAGGTGGCCCGTTTCCAATTTGGGAACAGATACTGTTACCTATGGCAGCTCAGAAGTATAAGTGCGATGTATTGCATTGTACAAGTAATACGGCACCATTATTCTGTAATGTTCCCGTAGTAACAATTATTCATGATGTAATTTTTCTGGAAAACAATAGTCTGTTTTCGAAAGGAGGAAGTTTGTATCAGAAATTCGGAAATATGTATAGACGTTGGTTGGTTCCATTAATAGCCAAAAAGAGCAAAATGATAAGCACTGTATCCGAATTTGAAAGAAATAATCTGATTCAACATTTCGGATTCGGAAATAAGATAATAACAATTCACAATGGGGTAAGCACTCATTTTAAACCAATTAAAAACAGTGCAACGCTACTACAGGCAAAAGAAAAATATAATTTACCTGATAATTTTATCCTCTTTTTTGCCAATACCGATCCTCGTAAAAACACCTACAATGCAATAAAAGCCTTTACATATTTTAATCAAAAACACCCGGGACTTTTAAAATTGATAATGCTGGACTATAGCGAAAAATTGCTTATAAAAGTACTTGAGCAGATTGGTACAACTTCAATCAGAAACGAAATTCAACTCCTTGGGTACGTACCCAATAATGAATTACCGGCAATTTTAAACTTATGCAAGCTGTTTTTATTTCCTTCATTGCGCGAAAGTTTTGGTATTCCTATACTCGAAGCTATGGCTTGTGGCGTACCGGTTATAGCTTCCAATTCATCATCGATACCTGAAATAGCGGGCAATGCTGCACTATTAGTTGACCCTAATAATCCGCAAGAAATTTCAGCTGCAATTGAAAAACTTATGACTGATAGCACTTTAGCTTATGAAATGAAAGAAAATGGTAAAAAACAAGCCCGAAAATTCAGTTGGAAAAAAATGGCTCGTAATTACCTTAAAATATACAATGAAGTGAGTTGTTAAACAAATAACAAATAAGCCGAAAAAATGAAACGCATCGGAATACATACAATTACAGATTACGTAAACTACGGAAACAGGTTGCAAAACTATGCTACACAGGAAATACTTAAACAACTGGGATACGAGGTTGAAAGCATTATCAACTACCCTACTCCACCAACCGACGATAGTATTTCGCAAATTCGAAACCGGGTGAATGCAGCTTTCAACCAGTCGCCTATACAACTATTAAAACGTATTTCGAAAAAAATAAAGGAAAAAAGATATAAGAGTACTTACATTAAATGTCAGGACGCAAAGGCTAAAACATTCAAGGAATTTACCAAAAAACATATAAAAGAATCTGATTTTGTTTTGACACTATCCAGTGTGCCGGAAGATATAAACAATCGATACGATTATTGTGTAGTTGGTTCAGATCAAATTTGGAATCCAAATATCCGATACGGCTCATCACTCGATTTCCTATCGTACGTTTCACCTGAAAAGCGCATTGCTTTGGCTCCAAGTATAGGCGTATCGCACATTCCTGAAAACTACAAACCGATTTACAGGCAATACCTTAACGAAATGGCATTACTGTCAGTCAGAGAAGAAAAAGGAGCCGAAATCATTCAATCGCTTTGCGGAAAAAGTGCCGAAGTACTGGTTGATCCAACGATTGTTTTAAAAACCAATGAATGGAAAAAAATTGTTAGCAGAGCGCATAACAAACCCAAATCGCCCTATCTGGTATGTTATTTCATTGGAGAAGTATCAACTAATCGATACAAAAAACTGCAGTACATTGCCAAAACCAACAAACTGGAATTAGTCATGCTAAACAGCTTACACGATACGGTGCGATATTCAGCCGATCCGGGTGAATTTATTGATTATATACGATCTTCGACATTGGTTTGTACCGATTCATTTCATTGCATAATTTTTTCAATGCACTTTCAGCGACCATTTGTAGTGTTCGACAGAGAAGGTAAAAGCGCTCCCATGGGTTCGCGTATTGATACATTACTCAAAAAGTTTGAATTCGGTAATCGTAAACTGAACGAAATTGAAAAAAATGGACGATTCTTTGATATACATTTTGAACATGTACCAGCCATTATGGATGCTGAGCGGGGAAAATTTATCAATTATCTGAAAAGAATTTTGTAATAGTTCCTATTAAAATTAAACATGGCAATAAATCAACTTAAAACCGGTGCATTTTTATCCTATTTATCCATAGGATTGAGTAGTGCTATATCAATAGTGTACACACCTGTTATGCTTCGGCTGTTGGGGCAAAGCGATTACGGATTGTATAGTCTTGTAGCCTCGGTAGTAGCTTACCTTGGTTTGTTTAATTTTGGTTTTGGAAGCGCTTATATCAAGTATTTTTCAGTTTATAAAACAAATGGAGATACGGCTGGTATAGCGCGTTTGAATGGTATGTTCCTAATAATTTTTACATTTTTGGGATTATTGGCTGTAGTTGCCGGACTTGTATTAGTATTCAATTCCGAAATAGTTTTTGGCAACAAATTAACTGATAGTGAGCAGTTAAAAGCGAAATATCTTACCATAATTATGGTGATAAATACAGCTATTACTTTTCCGGCAATAGTATTCAATTCGTACATTACGGCTAAAGAAAAATTCTTATTCCAAAAACTACTGATTATTGGCAAATCGGTAATAAGCCCTCTGGTGGTAATACCTGTTTTAATAATGGGATACGGTTCAGTAGGTATGGCAATAATGTTAACGTTAGTAAGTATTACTGTCGAGATTATCAACATTGTGTTTTGTTTCCGAAAAACAGAAATGCGTTTCTCGTTTCAAAAATTTGAAACAGGACAACTTAAAGAGCTATTTGTATTTTCGTCGTTTATATTTATGAATTTGGTAGTTAACCAAATAAACTGGAATGTCGACAGGTTTATAATTGGCTGGTTTAAAGGTACACTTGAAGTTGCAGTTTATAGTATTGCAGGACAGCTAAATACCTACTTTATCACATTCTCAACCTCCATTTCAGGGGTTTACATACCACGTGTCAATCAAATGATTGCCCGAAAATGCTCCGATTGGGAACTGACTGAACTGTTTGCCCGTATCGGTCGGATTCAGTTTTTGATTCTGGTATATATAATTAGTTTACTGGTATTTTTTGGAAAGGCTTTCATTACTTTGTGGGCAGGTGAAGATTACGTGGATTCATATTATATGGCTTTAGTATTGATAGTACCACTAATATTGCCACTAATACAGAATTTAGGTATCGAAATTCAAAGAGCAAAGAATATGCATAAATTTCGCTCGTGGGTATATTTATTCATAGCTATTGGCAATATTTTCATTTCTATTCCATTAGTAAAGGCTTTTGGTGGTATTGGAGCTGCTGCCGGAACTGCCATTGCGCTTACAATAGGTAATACACTCATAATGAACTGGTACTATCATAATGTAATTGGTTTGAATATTAAATATTTTTTAAAACAAATCGGATTAATTCTACCTTCATTGCTTCTACCTTCGATAATTGGTACCGGTATATTTTGGTTTATTGATTTAATACAAATATTCAACTTTTTAATTTTTGCATTCGTATTTTCAGTTGCATTTGCAATTTCAGTATGGCTAATGGGAATGAATGAATATGAAAAACAATTGGTTCTAAATCCGCTTCAACGTATAATAAACAAAATAAAAAAACACAATAATTAAACTTCAGGAAGCCATGAAAGAATTAGAAATCAGCTTTTGGATTGTATTTGGTATAATATTCTATACCTATTTGGGATACGGAATAGTTCTATTCATTCTGCTAAAAATAAAACGGCTGTTTAAACGAAAGCAAAATATTGTTTTACAAGAGAATGAGTTACCCGATGTTACACTTTTGATAGCTGCTTACAACGAAGAAGACTATGTAAAGCAAAAAGTTGAAAACACTCATTCATTAAATTATCCACCACATAAATTACATCAAATGTGGGTTACCGATGGCTCAAACGATGAAACTCCGGTATTATTAGCTGAATACAAAGATATTATCGTACTTCACAAACCAGAAAGAGCCGGCAAAATAGCAGCAATGAACAGAGCTGTAAAATTTGTAGATACGCCTATTGTGGTTTTTTCGGACGCAAACACTTTACTTGGCAAAGATTCAATTCGACGTATAGCCGAAATGTTTGCCGACCCGAAAGTAGGCTGTGTATCTGGCGAAAAACGCATTTTTAATGCCGATACTGAAGCGGCATCAGCAGCAGGTGAAGGGATGTACTGGAAGTACGAGTCGACACTAAAACGCTGGGATGCTGAGCTTTATTCGGCTGTAGGGGCCGCTGGTGAGTTATTTGCCATACGAACCGAATTATTCAATGAAGTTGAACCCGACACATTGCTCGACGACTTTATAATTTCATTAAGAGTAGCTATGCGGGGCTATAAAATTGATTACGATCCGGATGCATATGCCATTGAGACAGCATCGGCAAATGTAAAAGAAGAGTTAAAACGAAAAATCAGAATTGCTGCCGGCGGAATACAATCCGTAATTCGACTTTATCCGCTTTTAAATATCTTCAAATATGGTATTTTATCTTTTCAGTATATTTCACACAGGGTTTTACGCTGGACCATTACACCACTGGCTTTAGTAGCTTTGTTAATCCTGAATGCAATTCTTATTCCATTATCAGGTTTCTATTTTACTATTTTTGTGCTACAATTAATTTTCTATGTTTCAGCACTTTTGGGATGGGTACTTGAAAATAAAAAACTAAAAGTGAAAGTACTATTTATTCCCTATTATTTCTTCATAATGAATTATGCAGTATTTATGGGTTTTGGAAGATTCATAAAAAAATCACAAAGTGTCAATTGGGAACGAGCTAAAAGAGCTTAATTTTGATGTATTATTTAGTAACTTTGTTTCATCAATATTCAACGAAAACAAATATTCAATCATATTATGAGTAGAATTTTAATTACCGGCGGAGCCGGAT
>JBLIZK010000123.1:0-2438 GCA_048859825.1 Paludibacter sp. | reverse complement strand
GTGTGCTCTTCCGATCTAAACTCATGGCCGAAAAACCAAACATAGGCAATAAGGCCATTGTAATAACAATAATTCCTAAACCACCAATCCAATGCGTGATGCTTCGCCAGAAAAGTATGGACTTCGGAAGCGATTCGATATTGTTCAATATTGACGCACCTGTAGTGGTAAAACCCGACATGGTTTCGAAAAAAGCATCGGTTACAGCAGGTATTGCTCCACTAAAGATATAAGGTAACATACCAAAAAGCGAAAATAACAACCAGACTGTGGTAACTATTAACACACCATCCCGCTTACCCAACTGGCCCTGTGCATTTTTACCAATCAGAATAGCTGTTATTCCGGGTATAAATGTAATAATTGCCGGTAGAATAAACGGGACAAAAATGTTTTCGTTATAAATAACCGCAACAACTGCTGAAATAAGTAAAAAAAATGTTTCGAGTAACAACATGCCACCCTGCAAACGAAATAAAAGCTTTATATTAAATTCTTTGTTCATTCTATAATGTGTTATCTCAGTTAATCGGTAATTACACAGATTTCAGTTGAACAAAGATAAAAAATGTTAGCATTAAACAGGCAAGGGGCTAACTCATTTCTCTATTTTCGCAATTTATCTCTAAGCTTCAGTGCCACCTTACGTAGAAACGGAAAATGTTTTCCACTTTTTACATTATAGGCAAACGATTGATGATTAAAAACCATTTCGAAATTTTCTGTACAGAATACCGGTTTACCGGTAATTTTATTTATCTCGAGTGCCTGCTGCAACGAACTTTCGAAAAACAGCACATATTCCGATTGTTTATAGGTATTTGCTTTGTGAGCAGCATGATTATTGGCCTTTTGACGGGCCTTCATGTCCGGTAAATCAAGCATAACCAGCTTATTGTATTTCACATTATTTTTAAGTAACCAGGCTTCGGTTTGAGGCCGGTACTTTTCGAGCCGTGAGGTTACAAGAGTACCAATTTTACTGCCGGGCACAAAAAGTGGTGCAGCATTCAATATAAAATCGGTATACATTGGTCCATCGTCATTTTGCTCATCGGTTGGGTCCACGCAAAGCACTCCATCAATGTCGAAACAGGCTTTCTCGAGCACCGAATGATTGAAAATATTCCATTGAAAATAACGGGGTAGCGGTACCAACTCAAAGTAATAGTCCACCATATCCTTTTTTTCAGGAATTACATAGATGGCGCAAAAGCTCAATTCAAAATGCGGATCGATGGAATGAAGGAGGGCTTTTGATTTTGTGAGTGCATTGCCCGAAGCAATACTATCATCGACAATCAGTATTTTTTTAAACTGTTTGATATCGAAAAACTGTCCGCGTTCGCCAGCCTTGTAGATATGACCATTTACAAAGGAATGAATATCGGTATATGGTTTATTGAGATACAGGGCTAATAAATTAGCAGGCAGCATACCGCTACGTGGAATACCTACAATTAAATCGAAATCGCGGGGCAAAATACTCAATCGCTTCAGTATAATGCTATTCATATCAGGAATACTTCTGTAATACATAATTCTTTTATTTAAAGTGTGAGTTTATTTTAATAAATTACTGTAGATGTCTTCTAAATGTTGTACCATCGGTTTTATGGCAAAATTCTGTGTTACAAATGTTCTGGCATTTTTAGCAAGTGTAGCACGCAAATCGCTGTCGTTTATTAGCTGAAGTAACTTTTCGGCCAGCATTTCAGGGTTTTCCGTTTCGGTGAACAGCCCGGTTTGGTTTTCGAAAACCACTTCGGGATTACCATCCACCGGTGTAGCTACAACACATTTCGCCATTGCCATTGCTTCCAGTATGCCAATGGGAAATCCTTCCCACAACGATGGTAAACAGTATACGTCAATAGCATTCAGTATGGCCGGAATATCGGAGCGAAATGGCTGAAAAACAACATTTCGGGTAATGCCCAACTCTGTAGCCAAATCCATGGCCGCTTGCTTTAAATCTCCTTCACCCACCATGAGCAGAACCACATCTTTCCTTTTTTCGGCTACCAGCTTTATTGCTCTGAGCATGTTAAGCGGGTCCTTTTGTACAGTGATGCGCACTATAAAACCTATAAGGGGCGCATTTGCATCAATGCCTAATTCGGCCCGAATGTCGGAAAATTGTTTGTCCGGATTAAATTTTGCGAGGTCAATGGCATTGTAAACTACTTCGGAGCGTTTCATTCCAAAACGTTTTATTCCATCCAGTTCATTGCTTTTTGATACACAAATGGTTTTAGTTGCCTTTGAAGTTAAAAACCACTCGGAATACTCGCGCATCTTTCTGATAAAAAACGGCTGTTCAGGATGAAACGACCATCCGTGAACGGTATACATTAGAGGAATATTGTATTTTTTAGCTGAAGCAAACACGTTGGACATAGCACGGGTACCATGTGCATGCACAATATCAAATTTCT
>JBLIZK010000122.1:0-5568 GCA_048859825.1 Paludibacter sp. | reverse complement strand
ACGACGCTCTTCCGATCTAAACAAGGAATAAATATGAGCGTAAAATATTTTTTAGTGGTTTTATTTCTTATAACCTGTGTATTATTAAATGCACAGGTTTTTGATTACATTGTAGCACAGGATGGTAGTGGTACCGACCTGACAATTAGTTCCGCAATAAATAAATGCCCTGACAATGTTCGTAAACTGATTTTTGTAAAAAAAGGTACTTACAACGAAAAAATCCTGATTGGCTCACACTCTATTACATCCAATAAGAAAATCTCACTTATTGGCGAAGATGCAGAGAATACCATAATTGTGTACGACGATTACAACGGTAAAACAATTACATACGATGGACGTTCAGTTACATCAGGTACTCCACAATCGGCTACTTTTACAGTGAATGCAACTGATTTTTATGCTGAAAACATTACAATCAAAAATACTTATACTGCAAAACAAGCAGTTGCACTTTACAATGTAGCCGACAGGCAAACTTTTAAAAACTGTAAGCTTATTGGCTACCAGGATACACATTATCTTAAAAAAGGGCGCCGGTATTACTTTTATAAAACTTATATTGAAGGTGCTGTAGATTATATTTGTGCAGGAGGCACAACTCTCTTTGATTCGTGCACATTGCATACTATACGCGACGGTGGATATCTGACTGCCCCAGAAGATATAACATCCTACACAACAGTAGGTAATACAAAATACTATTACGGTTTTATATTCAGGAACTGCACACTTACTTCGCCTGCCGGAACAAGCTATTATTTGGGAAGGCCATGGCAGGGAACTTCGTCATCAGTATTTATAAGTTGCAGTATGACCAATGTTAAAAATGCCGGATGGTATACTTCCGGAAATAGCACTACCGACCAGTCTACATTTTTTGCAGAATATAACAGTAAAGATGAAAACGGAAGTCTGATTAATACTACATCAAGGGTACCATGGAGTTTTCAGCTTGCCAAAGATACGGTTGAGAAGTATTATACAACAGATAAAACCTTTAATTTTATCAGCACAACTTACAACCCGGTAAGTTTAATTCAATCACCTGAAACGCCTACAATTAGCGGAATAAGCGATGGGCAATTACTGATTAACGAGTTAACAGGAATAAAAGGATATATATTATTTAAAAACAAAAATGCCATTGCATTTTCAGTTAATAATACGTTTGACATGAACGGAATTAGCATGGATAACAATGCCGTTTTTTACGTAAAATCTGTTGGAACTAACGGTAATTTAAGCGATAGTTCCAACGAAATAGGACTAACCTCCGGTATTAGCAGTATTGAATCGACGTATTTTAAAATAGTGAATAAAAAACTTGTTTTCAGAGAAAAAACTGAAGTTCAGCTATACACTTCCGATGGGAAATTACTCCAACACAGTAAGTCTCACACCATCGACCTTTCGAAATACAAATCAGGAAATTTCATACTAAAAATGACTCAACCGGGTAAATCGCTAACAGTTAAATTTGGCACATGAGTTTTTCCGATTAAACTAATACTTTCAAATCTGGACCAGCAATTCATAAAATGGTTCAGATTTTTTCATTTCAAAAAATCGCTGTTGAGTACAGCATATGTATAAAATCGTCAATTATTCATTAAGGTATAAATCTACATATAGATATTAAAATGATGAAAAACAGAAAATTAAAAGGGATAGCAGGACTATTTCTTTTAGTGCCAGCAATGCTTTTTGCACAATATCCGGATGTTCCATCTGATTTAAAAGCGGCTGCAGAGAAAATGATTCGTGAAGAATCGGCTAATGCCAAAGGAGTGCTAAAAGCACACGCTACTGAAATGAAAGAGTGGACTGTTAAAGGTAAACCATTTATTCAATGGGCTGCCCGTCCAACTGATTTACCGCAGGCTAATATTCCGGCATTTCCTGGCGCTGAAGGTGGAGGAAAATACTCTTTTGGAGGTAGAGGTGGAAAAGTAGTGGTAGTAACCAGCCTTGCCGACCGTGGACCTGGTACCTTGCGCGAAGCTTGTCAGGAAACCGTAGGACCACGTATTGTGGTATTTAATGTGGCCGGAATTATAAAACTAAATTCACCCATTATAATTGAAGCTCCCTATATTACTATTGCCGGACAAACTGCACCTGGCGACGGAATTTGCGTAGCAGGTGAATCGTTTTGGGTAAATACGCACGACGTAGTGGTTCGTCATATGCGTTTTCGCAGAGGCGAAACCAAGGTGGAGCGTCGCGACGATACTTTTGGAGGAAACCCTGTGGGAAATATCATGATTGACCACTGTTCAACCAGCTGGGGATTGGATGAGAATATCTCGTTTTATCGCCACATGTTCGACCCCATGGACGGCAGCAAAGAGCTGAAACTTCCTACTGTAAATGTAACCATTCAAAATACGATATCGGCACAAGCACTCGATACTTACAATCATGCATTTGGTAGTACATTGGGGGGCGAAAACTGCTCGTTTATGCGTAATCTTTGGGCAAACAACGCAGGCCGAAACCCTTCAATTGGCTGGAATGGCGTGTTTAATTTCGTGAATAACGTCATTTTTAACTGGGTGCATCGCTCAGTTGATGGTGGCGATTATACGGCACTTTATAATATAATAAACAATTATTATAAACCCGGACCATTAACTCCAAAAGATACACCTATTGGTTACAGAATGGTAAAACCGGAATCAGGACGAAGCAAGTTAGGATACCGCGTGTACGGAAGAGTGTATTGCGATGGTAATATAATGGACGGCAACGAAAAAGTAACAAAAAACAACTGGGACGGAGGCGTACAGGTGGAAGACCAGGAAAATGCCGGACAATATACTGACTCGATGAAATGGAATGTGCCATTTCCAATGCCGGAACTTACCATCATGAGTGCACAAAAAGCGTACGACTTTGTGCTTGAAAACGTTGGTGCCAACATTCCTAAACGCGACATCGTAGACCAACGTGTAATTGAACACGTACGTACAGGTAAAGTTTTTTACGATACAAAAGCTGACTCTATTGATTTTTACCAGTTCAAATACCGCCGATTACCAAAAGATTCGTATAAGTATGGTATTATTACTGATATTCGTCAAGTTGGTGGTTATCCTGAATACAAAGGCGAATCATACATTGACACAGATAAAGATGGTATGCCTGATGCCTGGGAAAAGAAATATGGTTTAAATCCGAATGATCCATCGGATGCAGTTAAAGATTGTAACGGCGATGGCTATACCAATATCGAAAAATACATCAACGCCATTAATCCGAAAAAGAAAGTAGATTGGACTAATATTAAAAACAACTACGACACATTGGCAAAAAAAGGAAAACTGTTGTAGAATTAGAGGTTAAGAGATATGACTTTTTTGAGTTCAGGAATGAATAAAATGATGATGATTAATCAAAATAACTTCTAAAAATCAGACAAACAAAAAAATGAAATTTTTAAATAAATACACGGCTTTCATCTGTGTTTTACCATTGCTAGTTGTGTCGTTTACAGCATCAGCTGTAGAACTTGACTCCGTAAAACGCGACCCGAATTATGTGGCAAATATAGTTGGACGCTCGAAAAAAATTGTTGACAATCTTAAAATTAAAGACAAGACGATATATAATAACGTACTGAACATTGTTTGCAATAAGTATTTTTCGTTAAACGATGTATATGCAAAACGCGATACAGTTATTGCCCAGGCAAGAAGAGCGAACTTTCCGAAAGAAGAATTGACAATCCTACAGTCGGCAGCAAAAAACGAAGCTGAAGCTACTCTTTATCGTACACACTTTGCCTTTGCCAGCGATCTTTCGCTTTATATTAACGACAAACAAATTGAAGCAATAAAGGATGGGATGACCTACAACGTAGTCAAAGTAACGTACGATGCTACTCTTGCAATGATTCCAACGCTTACAAAGGAAGAAAAAACGCAGATATTAGTTTGGCTAAAAGAAGCACGAGAGTTTGCAGTTGACGCCGAAAACTCAAACAAAAAACACGAAGCCTTTGGCAAATACAAAGGACGCATTAATAATTATTTATCGAAACGTGGATACGATTTGGTGAAAGAACGCCAGGAATGGTATAAGCGTATTGAAAAACAAAAAAAGAAAGAAAAAAAATAGATTTCTGATTTTTATAGTTTGATGTGTAAAGACACTTGATATCAATTGATTGATTCAGGTGTCTTTATTTTTACAGATACAAAATGTAAACTTTACATACAATTATCGCATAAATATGACAATCATAAATGATTTTTACAAGTAATTATGTTATATTTGCAGAAGCAAAGTAACCAATATGTCACATACTAAATGAACGCAAAGTCACAAGTGCGTTCATTTTTATTTTATATCAACAAAATGACAGAAAAAACAGTAAACAACAGTCATCCGAAAGGATTATATATTTTGTTTGCCACCGAAATGTGGGAACGCTTTAACTATTACGGCATGCGCGCCGTACTTGTATTGTTTATGACCAAAGCATTGCTTTTCGATAAAGCTTTTGCATCCGGTTTGTACGGAAGCTTTACCAGTCTGGTATACCTCACACCACTTATTGGCGGGTTTATTGCTGATAAATACTGGGGCAATCAGCGTTCTATCATTGCCGGCGGTTTGGTAATGGCTTTGGGTGAGTTAATGCTTTTTTTCTGTGGAATGACTTATGACAACGCATCATCGCTTTCGGCAATGCTGTTTTTTAGTGGATTAGGACTTATGATTGCCGGTAATGGTTTTTTTAAGCCCAATATCTCGTCGCTGGTAGGTCAGCTTTACCCAAAGGGCGACAGGCGAACCGACGCCGCTTATACCATCTTTTACATGGGTATAAATGTAGGAGGGGCATTGGGCCCTTTTATTTGCGGATTAGTGGGCGACACTGGCAATCCTGCCGATTTTAAATGGGCCTTTTTGGCAGGAGCCGTAGGCATGTTAATTAGCGTAATTATTCAGCTAACATTTTCCAGGAAATATGTTGTCGATGCCGATAATAAACCATTAGGACAAACCCCGGAAGGTGTCCACAGTGGATGGTCGAAACCATTGTATATCATGTTGGGCATGGCAGCATTTGTAACAGTAGCCATTGGGCTGCTATACCTCGATGCCATCATTTTCAGTTATCTCCCTTACCTTTTAGTTGCTGCTGCAGTTGCAATATTTGGCATAGTAATTACCGACAAAACACTTACTAAAACAGAAAAACAACGCGTAGGTGTTATTTTTATTGTAGCATTTTTTGTTATCTTTTTTTGGGGTGCTTTTGAACAAGCCGGAGCATCGCTTACTTTTTTTGCCGATGAACAAACCAACCGACACTTAGGCCTACAGTTGCCTGTGTGGACAGTTTATCTGGTGGGATTAGCTGCATTAACCGGCATTTATAAACTGTATAAAAAAACAAGAATCTCCCTGTTTTCAGAACACGATAAAGCACTCCGTCGCACTATTATAAGTTTATTGAGTATTGGCGGTATGGCTATAATATATCTGATAATATCGGTGATTAGCAAGGGGAAAACACATCTTATTCTCGAAGAATTACCTGCCAGTACATTT
>JBLIZK010000121.1:0-7660 GCA_048859825.1 Paludibacter sp. | reverse complement strand
TACATCGGCAAAAACCTGAGCAGTATTGGTCAATAATTTTCCAAACAACATAGCTACACCGTTTAACGAGTCGTTTTCAGTGGCCACAACAAACGCCTCGCGTATACCATTCCAATCGAATGAGGTATTTAATAATGCTTCGGAAAAGTCGCCATTCGGCATAAAATCGGTCCACTGGCGCTGCCCCTGAAAGCCCGATGCAATAGCATTATGCCCCAAAGCCTCTTCGCCAAAGCCAAGCTCACGCAAACGAGGATTGCCAATCATTAAATCACGGATGATTATGGTCATCTTAACCACAAATTCCCATTCTTTATCCAATTGCTCGCGCGATTTCTTTTTATCATCATCATTGGTATCGGCCCCTTCGTTTACCTTACAGTCTTTTTCAGTCCATGCCATTGCTTTAGCAAATTCTTCCGGGTCGAAAATTCCCAGTTTTTCACGACGAAGAATTTCGCTCATATCCACATATTCGGTGCGCATACCCAGATACGACTGGAAAAAGTCAGCATCCACAATAGAGCCGGCTATGCCCATCGACACAGAACCAATTGACAAATAGGATTTACCTTTCAGTGTTGAAGCCGCAATGGCAGCTTTGCTAAAACGAAGTAGTTTTTCCTGTACATCAGCCGGTATAGTGGTGTCGCCGCTATCCTGCACATCACGTCCGTATATCCCGAAAGCCGGCAAACCTTTTTGGTTATGACCCGCCAAAGCAGCTGCCAGGTAAACAGCACCCGGGCGTTCTGTACCATTAAATCCCCATACGGCCTTTATTGTATGCGGATCCATATCAATGGTTTCGCTTCCGTAACACCAACACGGCGTTACAGTTATTGTAATATTGACACCTTCTTTTTTAAATTTTTCGGCACAAGCTGCAGCTTCATCCACACGACCTATTGTAGTATCGGCAATTACACACTGTACCGGTGTTCCATCGCTGTATTTTAATGTCGATGACAGAAAATCAGCCAGACGAATGGCCATTCCCATTGTTTGATCTTCGAGCGACTCACGTACACCGCCCTGTCGGCCATCGATAGTAGGACGAATACCAATTTTTGGATTCTCGCCTTGTAAACGTCCTGATTTTTCTTTGCGAACCTGTGCTATTTTAGCTGTTTCGCCTGTTGTTGCACCTGCTTTCATTTGTTTATTTTTTTTGTTTATATATTAATTATCAGATAAAAAACACATATAAGCATTGCTTGTATTTCCATACTTACTTATTGTGCCCATTTCAGATTTTATGTATCCCCGGCTTCAGAATCTCCCCGGAAAATACTTCAAAATACCCTTTTTTATTTATTAAATTATTTTTCTGTTTATTATGCTGAACTATGCTGATAATAACATCAGAAAAAATCATACTGAACCCCGTAAAATCAAATTCGTAGGCAAATACTCCTGAATCGGACACCTGGTTTTTACAAATTGCGCTGCTTTTTCGCCCATCAAACCAAAATCGATGCTTACCGATGAAATGCCATTTTTAATTACATCAAAAACCGGGTCATCATTGTACATCAGAATACCTGCCTCCTGCCCTATTTCCAGTTTAGTCTCATCGGCCATTTTAATTACTTTCACCATATCGTCGGCTGTTATACATAAGTACATATTCCCCTTTTCGGGCCGCTTCCAGTCTGTTTTTGTGCTATAAATTTCTGATTCGAACCCATTATCGGAACAAAATTGCCGAAAATAAGATTTTGAACTTTCAGGATGGTTGGATTCCTGAGGTTTTATATAAATCAGCTTTCGGTATTTCCTTAAAACAGGCAATGCTTCAGTTAAACAATTGTATAAAGCTACATCAAAATCCTGACAAATATAATTAAGCTCACTTTTCTCGAAGTTGCCAAAATCGAGCAAGAGCAACCTTCCCGATGGAATCAGTTTTAAAGTATCCGAGAACTGCGTATCCGAAAAATTCATAACCACGTAAACGCTGTATTTACCAATACTTTCCCTTAAAATTGTTTCAAACAGCAATTCATTGTACTGATGAAAAATCAAATCCACCTTGTAACCTTCGGGCAAATTTCCGGCAAAACTATTGTAGAGATTCTGCTTAAATGCCGAATAGGTATCCAGCAACAAAAGCACTCTGTTTACTTCTCCTTTTACAAAATATCCCTTCTGAGGTGTCGAATCAATCACCCCGGTCTTTTTCAACTCATTGTATGCTTTAAAGACTGTATCGCGCGAAACTTTGTACTTATTACTTGCTTCATTAATCGATAAAATATTATCGCCAACCTTCAATTCTTTCTTCATAACCTGTTGACTAATTGTGTCAATCAAAGTTTTTACTTTCGAAGTTGCATTGGAATATTTTATACTCATAAATACATTTTAATATTATACTCTGACAACATATTTTCTCTATGCTGAACTATGCTGAGATTAGACAAAGATAAAACATTTTAAATAGATTTACATTGAACAAAATACTGCTTTACAACACATTTTTAAAAGGTATTATTTATATAGAATATAAAACAGTTTAAAGTGTAATGCTTATTAATTACATTTGCACTACTAAATATGTATTATGACATTTAATAAACCTTACAAATTAGGAATAGCTTTGAGTGGTGGTGGTATAAAGGGACTATGCCATGCCGGTGTTTTAAAGGCCCTGGAAGAATTTGGCATTAAGCCCGATTTACTTTCGGGTGTAAGTGCCGGGGCTGTTGTAGCTGCATTGTACGCCGATGGATATACGCCCGACGAAATAGCACTCCTTTTCGAAGATATCACTTTCCGGAAAATGACACGGATTCAATTACCCAACGGAGGTTTGTTCAGCATCAAAACTTTTGAGCGGTTTATGAGTAAAACATTACGCTCAAAGAAATTTGAGGACTTAAGTATTCCATTACACATTGTAGCTACCGACTTAGACAATGGCAAAAGTGTGGAATTCAGCAACGGCACCCTGATACATCCACTGGTGGCCTCGTGTAGCGTGCCTGTGTTATTTGTCCCAAAAAAAATTAAAGGTGTAAATTATGTGGATGGTGGCGTATTCAAAAATTTCCCGGTATCAACCATACGACCCTATTGCCAGAAAGTAATTGGCATAAATGCCAGTCCGCTTGTAGCCGACGAATACAAATTATCGCTAATGAATGTAGCGGCCCGCACTTATCATTTTATGTTCAAAGCAAACATACTACACGACAAGGAATTGTGCGATTTACTCATCGAACCCATTGATATGGGACATTACGACACTTTTGATGTGGAAAAAGGACGTGAAATTTTTGAACTGGGTTATTTATCGGCAAAAAAAATACTATCAGAGGAAGTTAACCTGAATGAATTTCAGATTTAACGTAATCCACGCAAAAAATCGGCTACCGACATTCTTTTTTTTGCAGGCGCTTGAATGGACAACAAATGAATAAAGCCATTCTTTACGGCCACTTTCAGGTAAGTTTTTCCATCGGTTAGCACCGTACCGGGCTGTGGGATATCTGTCGCCAATTCCATTTTGGTCTCGAAAACTTTTAACTGCAGAGCTTCTTGTTGCCCGGGCAATGAAATTTCAATACGCGCAGCCGGATAAGGACTTAAACCCCGCACCAGATTGTGCACCGTCTCAACATCGGAATCAACCTGAATCTCGCAATGCTCTTTGAAAATTTTCGGAGCTGATTTTAAAACAGTATCCTGTTGGATAAATTGTGCCTGATCCACCGCATCAACTTCGCCCGAAATTAACATATCAATGGTCTTACGAACCATTCCGGCACCCATCACCATTAATTTATCATGTACAACACCGGCATTATCATTGTCGGCAATCGCAATTTTTTCCTGAAGAATAATTTTTCCGGTATCAATTTCGTGGGTAAGGAAAAAAGTAGTAGCACCCGTTTCTTTTTCGCCATTAATTATAGCGTAATTAATGGGAGCAGCTCCACGGTATTGCGGCAATAAGGATGCATGCAAATTAAAAGTGCCAAAACGGGGCATATTCCAAACCACTTCGGGCAACATGCGAAAAGCCACCACCACCTGCACATCAGCATGTAATGCACGCAGTTCGGTCAAAAAAGTCTCATCTTTCAGTTTTTCGGGCTGCAACAATGTCAGCCCTTTATCAAGTGCATATTGTTTTACGGGCGAAAACTGAATTTTGTGACCACGACCAGCCGGTTTATCGGGCATAGTAATAACACCCACCACATTGTAGCCATTTTCAACCAAAATCTTTAAACTTTCCACCGCAAAATCGGGTGTACCCATAAACACAATTCTCATACTTACTTTGATGCCGACTTTGTTTTATACGCTGCCGAAGTTTTACCTTTAGCAATTTTGTCTAATTTCGATTTAATCATTTGTCTGCGCAGAGGCGAAACTCTGTCTGTAAACAAATTTCCTTCCAGGTGATCATATTCGTGTTGTACCACACGCGCCTTAAAGCCCTCAAATATTTCGATGTGCTCCACAAAATCCGCATCATAATACTTAATTTTAATGGATTTTGACCGACTAACATTCTCATGCACTCCAGGGACACTTAAACACCCTTCTTCGGCCACATCTTTGTCGTCGCCCAACTCAAGCATTTCCGGGTTTATCATTACCACTTTAAAATCGGCCAGTTCCGGATTATCTTCTCGAAAAGCTTCAAGGTCAATCACCAGCAAGCGTATTGCCAGTCCAACCTGTGGTGCAGCCAAACCTACTCCATCCGCCTTGTGCATGGTTTCTAACATATTCCCAATTAAATCAGCTAAACCGGGATAATCTTTTGTAACAGGCTCAGCTACCTTTCGCAGCACCGTATTGCCCAATGTATAAATAGGTAATATCATGTTCAATTATTCGTCTTCAAAATTATAATGAGCTTTTCAACATTCCGCACAGCGGAACTTTAGCGTACGCTTTCCAGATAACTTTGCAATATAATAGTTGCCGAGATTCGGTCGACCAGCGCTTTATTCTGCCTGTTTTTTTTCTTCAAACCTCCATCGAGCATCGTCTTATGTGCCAAAACCGATGTAAATCGTTCATCGACATACACAACCGGAATAGCCGGGAACTTTTCCTCCAGTTTTTTTACAAACGGACGGATATATTGCATCGATTCAGAATCGGCCCCGCTCATTTGTTTGGGCAATCCGACCACAAATTTATCAACCTGCTCGCGTGCCACATACGCTGCAATATACGCCAGCACTTCGTGCGCAGCTACTGTATCCAGACTATTCGCTATCATCTGTAGCGGATCCGTAACAGCCAACCCCACTCTTTTTTGTCCGTAATCTATAGCAAGTATGCGCCCCATATTCATTAAATGAAGTGCAAAGGTACAAAAAATCGTGCTATTGACCGAAACTGCACATCTAAATTTATACAATTCGGCATCCGATAATGGATTGTAAATTCAACAAAAAGAAGTAAATTTGCAGCTAGAATGCGAAATGTATCAACACTTCGCACATAAACAGATCATTATCACAGTAAATCTCATATTTCTGTATCAATCAAAACATTACGATAAACATGAATCGCACCGAAGAACAATTTGATGAAGTAGCTGACATTTGTCGGGGTATTTTTAGCAAAAAGATGAAAGATTATGGTGCTTCATGGCGCATTTTACGCCAACAATCGGTTACCGATCAAATTTTCATTAAAGCCAACAGAATCAGGAGTATAGAAATAAAAGGAGTAACCAAAGTTGACGAAGGTATTCGCTCTGAACTGATTGCCATTGTTAACTACGGCATTATCGGGCTTATTCAGCTTGAATTAGGCTTCTCCGATTCCGACGATTTAGTCTACGACAAGGGACTGTCGCTCTACAACAAATACATGCAACAAGCCAAAGAGCTTATGATGGCCAAAAACCATGATTACGATGAAGCCTGGCGAACAATGCGTATGCAATCCTACACCGACCTGATACTGATGAAAATTTACCGAACCAAACAAATAGAGGACAATCAGGGCGTTACATTAATATCCGAAGGCATTGACGCCAACTATTTCGACATGATAAATTATGCAGTTTTTGGTCTGATAAAAATGAACGAAAACGAAGCGTAAACTCAGAAAAACAGTTTTTAAGGTATGAAGGAAAATAAAATATCAAATTACATCTATCACACAGGACGTATACTTTTCGGACTGGTTTTTATCTTCTCCGGATTTGTAAAAGCTGTTGATCCGCTCGGGCTAACATATAAATTGCAGGATTATTTCACTTCGTTCGGCGGATTATTTCTTCAGCTTTCCGACTCAGCACTTGTTCTGGCTATTTTACTATCAACCATAGAAACTGTAATCGGTCTCAATCTGGTATTTGGCATAAAAGTACGCTTCACAGCCATTATCGCACTGCTTTTCATGCTCGTAATGACACCACTAACACTCTACATCGCTATTTACAACCCGGTTTCGGACTGTGGGTGCTTTGGCGATGCAATAAAAATTACCAACTGGCAAACATTTATTAAAAACATCATTTTGCTCCCGGTTATCATTACTGTATTAATAACCTACGGAAAAAAACGAAGCCATTTCGTGGCACCATTGGAAATCACGGCCATACTTTTATTTTCAGCTTTTGGCACCGGCATATCAGTTTATGCCTACCGTCATTTACCACAAATTGATTTTTTGCCCTATAAAACCGGCACTAACATTGCCGAAGCAATGTTTATTCCTGAAAATGCCAATATGGACGAATACATGACCACTTTTATCTACGAAAAAGAGGGCGTTCAAAAGGAATTTACCCTCGACAATTACCCGAAAGACGATTCGACCTGGGTGTTTGTTGACCAAAAAACCACTTTGATAAAAGAAGGCTACCAACCTCCTATTCATAATTTCAATATTTATAATAAACTGGATGAAGACATCGTACCCGATATTATAGACTACACTGGATACACCTACATTCTGGTAATGTACGATTTGAACAAAGCATCGGTTGAAGGCGCTCAGCTGGCCCAGAAAATTTACAACAGGTATAAACACTCATCAACACGCTTTTATGCAGTAACAGCTTCGGGCGAAGCAGATATGGCAGCTTTGTCCAAAAAAACGGGCACAAATCTGCCTTATTACAAGGCCGACCCGATAACACTAAAAACCATTATCAGGGCAAACCCGGGACTGGTACTTATTAAAAATGGTACTATTACCGGCAAGTGGAATTGGAGAGATTTTGAGTAAATAGTTTGCTGTTAACAGTTAGTAGTTTGCAGTTTGCAGTTAGCAGAGAGAAAAAGAAGTAGTAGTAGTAGTAGTAGAGAAAGTAAGACAATTTATCAAACCAAATAAAAAATAGAACAAAAATGAGAAAAAACATTGTTGCAGGAAACTGGAAAATGAACAAAACTCTTCAGGAAGGGTTAACATTAGCTACTGAATTAAACGCAGCTTTAGCTGGTCAAACATTGAAATGCGATGTAGTAATAGGCACTCCGTTTATTCACCTTGCAAGCGTAGCAGCCGCTATCGACACCAACAAAATAGCTGTAGCAGCTCAAAACTGCGCCACTAAAGAATCCGGAGCTTATACCGGAGAAGTTAGCGCTTCAATGGTAAAATCAGCAGGTGCAACCTACGTAATTCTTGGCCACTCTGAACGTCGCGAGTACTACAACGAAACAAGTGC
>JBLIZK010000120.1:0-10152 GCA_048859825.1 Paludibacter sp. | reverse complement strand
GTGTGCTCTTCCGATCTATATCATTGTTAGCATTTATTTCTTCAATAACGGATGCCAATACTGTACTATTGTCCTCATTTGCACAGTCAATATGCATGTCGGTAATCAGTGCAAAGCTAAATCCGGTGGCATTCAATACCGGATTTTTCAACAGGAAGGCAATGATTATGAAGTAAATACGTTTCATTTTTGTGCAATAATTAAATTACAAAAACAACATACAAATATACAACAAACAGGGTGTTATTTGCCGAAATCTGTTTATTTTTTTTCAGATGGTTATTTTGTCTCTCTAAGATTGTTGACATAATTTAACAATATGATCGTATAGTATATATTGTTTTTCAATCATTATTACACATATCCGCCTCAAATGTGTTGAAATAAACATCAATTTTTAAATTGATTCTATAAAAATTTTAAATTCACAGCATTTTAAATGGTCAAAAGTTCAGATTGCCTCAAAAAATGTTACTTTTGCGTGGATAAAAAGAAACATCAGTTTATTTCGGTAGATACATGAAAGATATTATTCCACCTGTCGACAGGAATATAATTAAACAGGAATTGTCGGGAGATAAATTTCTGCGCCCAACGAATAAAGCACACAACGAAATTTATATCGTAGATGCCCATAACTCGCCCAATGTAATGCGTGAGATTGGTCGTTTGCGCGAATTGTCCTTTCGTACAGGAGGAGGTGGAACCGGTACTGAAATAGATTTGGATGAATATGATTACCTGAAAAATCCCTATAAGCAACTTATCGTATGGGATCCGCAGGCCGAACAAATTATGGGCGGATATCGCTATCTGAATGGGAGAGAAGTGGAGTTTCTGCAGGATGGACAACCTAATTTTGTGATGTCTCACCTTTTTCGGTTTAACGACACTTTTATCAGGGAATATCTGCCTCATACCATAGAATTAGGACGCGCCTTCGTACAACCCGACTATCAGACTACCAAAATGGGTATTAAAAGCCTGTTTGCACTTGATAATTTATGGGATGGTTTAGGAGCCCTGATACATTCAACCGAAGGTGCGAAGTATTTTATTGGCAAAGTAACTATGTACAGTAATTATCCTGTAAAAGCCCGTGAGTTGATATACTGTTATATGCTAAAGTATTTCAAGGATACCGATGGACTTATTGTACCAATTGCTCCAATTGAAATTAGCGATAATACGATCAGACTTGCCGCCGAGATATTTACAGGCAAAGATATTAATGCTGATTACAAAATTCTTCAAAAGGCCATTCGTGCCGAAGGCGAAACCATTCCTCCGCTCTTTAATGCATATATTGGTTTAACTGAAACCATGCGTATGTTCGGTTCTATTTTCGATAAAGACTTTGGTTCGGTTTACGAAACCGGTATTATGGTTAATATGGACGATTTGCTCGAAACCAAGCGAATGCGATACATCGACCCCTATATCGATTATCTGCGTATTGTGATTGAAGAACGAAAAAAGGCTAAAAAAGAAGCCCGCAAGGCCAAACAAATTGAAAAAGCTAAAAAAGCAGCATTAAAAGCAACAAATGCAAAAAAATAAATAGATTTTTTTAAATTTCACATACTAAATCCGAGGGTGTCGGCGTTTTATAGGTAAATAGCAAATAGTATTGCATTGTTCATCTGTTTAACCTTTAAAAACTTCCTGCCATGACACCTGTAAAACCCGAAAGAACAAATCTTGAGCGCAACAAGTCGTATTATTTACTGATGGGACTTACCATGGCGCTTTCACTCATTTACATTTCGTTTGAGTGGAGTAAAACACGCATTATCGACACGGCAATGGCTTCCGCAGCAGTACCCGACGAAGGTACTGATTTGATACCCATTACCATGACTCAACCCACACCTCCGCCACCGCCACCTCCTGCTGTTGCCGCAGTTGAAGAAATTCGAATTGTAGATATACCTGTAGAGACGGGTAAGAATAACTTTATCGAGGCTAAAGGAGATGTTGTAATTCCACCGGCAGTTACTACTTCTGCTACCAAAGCTCCGGTAGAAGACATTCCGGATATTGTAGTTTGGGTGGAAGAAATGCCCGAATTCAAAGGCAACGTAAACGAATATTTATCAAAAGTAATCAACTATCCCACAATTGCCGTAGAAACTGGCACGCAGGGTAAAGTATATTGTGAGTTTGTAGTAAATACCGATGGCTCAATAACCGATGTGAAAGTGGTTCGGGGTGTTGACCGTAGCCTCGATAACGAAGCTATGCGCGTCATAAAATCGATGCCCAAATGGAAACCCGGGCGAATGAATGGCAAGGCCGTAAGGGTTAGGTATACTTTGCCGGTAGTTTTTAAACTGATGTAACTGTAGCCGGAGTTTTTTTCTTACTTTTGCACATACATTGGTTAATTAGCTTATTTTTGATTTATAGCAACTTAATATAATTTGAAAGGTTGTCTTAAAAGCTGACGCAAACTGCTTTTAAGACACCCTTATTTTTTGGAAATGATGGTGATAAAAAACCTTTTATACAACTTACCCTTTCGATGGCAAACTGCTGTTATCGCATGTATGTGCTTAACACTGACACTCCAGATACAGGCACAGCAGAAAGTGCGCATTTTTGGATATGTAATTGATACCGATAACCGCGGTATTGAACTGGCCAATGTATACATCGAAAACAAAGGTATTGGCACCACCACTAATTCAAATGGATATTACGAACTGAATATCGAAAGTCGTGATAGTATTCATTTACAATATTCGCTCGTAGGTTACGAAACTGTAAAACATGTGTTTTACCCCAATCAGCGTGTAACACAAATTACAGTACAGTTACCCCAAAAGTCCAAACAAATTAACGATTTGGAAGTAATTGCTCAACGCAGGCAAACCAGTTCTATGGATTATATTGACCCCAACAAATACCGCCTTATGCCGAATTCGGCCGGAGGTATTGAATCATTGTTAATTACCTTTACCGGGGTTAGCCAGAACAATGAACTGAGTTCGCAATACAATGTAAGGGGTGGAAACTACGACGAGAACAGTGTTTATGTAAACGGTATTGAAGTGTACCGCCCTTTGCTGATACGTGCCGGACAACAAGAGGGGCTGAGTTTTATTAATCCGGATTTGGTGCAGAGGCTGGGATTTTCGGCTGGCGGTTTCGATGCCCGGTTCGGCGACAAAATGTCGTCGGTACTGGATATTACCTACAAAAAACCGGATAAGTTCGAATCGTCGGTATCGGCCAGTTTATTAGGAGCATCGGCTTATCTGGGTTCTAATTCGGGTAAGTTTACACAAATTCACGGCATTCGTTACAAAACATCGGCTTATCTGCTGGGTTCGTTGCAAACAAAAGGTGAGTACGACCCTTCGTTTATCGATTATCAGACTTACTTAACCTGGCAGCTTGCTCCTAAATGGGAACTGACTTTTTTAGGTAACTTTTCGCAAAACAGGTTTAATTTTTATCCTGTCGAAAGGCAAACCAGTTTTGGTACTTACCAAATGGCACGCAAGCTTACTATTTTTTACGAGGGCAAAGAAAGTGATTTGTTTCGTACCAGTTTTGGTGCATTGTCGTTGAACTACAAACCTACCAACAAAACCAGGCTCAGTCTGCTTGCTTCGGCATTTTATACCAATGAGTCGGAAACCTACGATATTTTAGGCGAATACATTTTAAGCGAAGTAAAAACCGATGCCACAAGCACCGGCGAAAACAGCGGCGCCACTTTGGGTATTGGAAAGTACCATGAGCATGCCCGTAACCGACTGAAAGCCACTGTGGCAAATATAGCACATGCCGGCGAATCCAAACTGGATAAACATAAACTGCTTTGGGGTGCACAGTTACAGCTCGAAAAAATCAGCGACCAAATTAGCGAGTGGGAGTGGAGAGACTCGGCCGGATACTCATTGCCTCACAGCGAAAGCCGGGTGAATCTTTTTTATAATTTAAAAGCCAAAACATCGCTTACCTCCCTGCGCAGTTCGGCTTTTTTTCAGGATACTTATCGCTGGATTACCGATAAGGCTACCTATTCTATCACCGGTGGTTTACGGGCTTCTTATTGGTCGTATAATAATGAATTGTTGGTTAGCCCGCGTATATCCATGTCGCTGATACCTGCATGGGAAAAGGATTTCAGCTTCCGCTTTGCTACCGGGCTTTATTATCAGTCGCCCTTTTACAAAGAGTTACGCGATACTGTTACCGATAGTAACGGAAATGTAAACATAATGCTTAACCAGAATATCCGTTCGCAACGTTCGGTTCATTTTATTCTGGGTGGCGACCATCATTTCAGAGCATGGGGACGACCATTTAAGTTCACCACCGAAGCTTACCTCAAACTGGCCGACAGAGTTATCAGTTACTCGATAGACAATGTACGCGTGCGCTACTCCGGCCAAAACGATGCAAAAGCCTATACAGCCGGTATCGATTTTAAACTGTTTGGCGAGTTAGTACCCGGCACCGATTCCTGGTTGAATTTTTCGCTGATGCAATCCAGAGAAAACCTGCTGAACGACTCCTACGAACAATCGGTATTCGACGACGATGGGAATGTAACCGGCACTGAAACGGTATTTCCGGGCTGGATGTCGCGCCCTAATGAGCAACGTTACAGCTTTTCAATGATGTTTCAGGATTATTTACCCAACAACCCCAAATACAAAATGCAGCTGAAATTTATATGGTCCGATGGTATGCCTTTCGGTGCGCCGCGAAGCATTGCTTACAGGGCTAAATTCAGGGCTACACCTTACCGTCGTGTCGATATCGGAGCATCGCGCATCATTGCCAGTGGCGAAGATAGGATGATGGATAAAGGTTTTTTCAAAGGCATTAAAAACATCTGGATTAATCTGGAAGTATTTAACCTGCTCGATTTTAAAAATGTCAATTCCTATTATTGGGTAACCGATATTTACGGACAACAACTGGCTACGCCCAATTACCTTACCGGTCGGCAGTTAAATCTCAGGCTGATTGTGGATTTCAAATAAATCATTGAAACGAATCAGGCTCTGCATGTAAGCTATCAATCCAAATAAAAACCAGACAGCTTTTATCTGTTTTCGAAATAATTTTGTATTTTTATCCGCTTGTTTTTTACTGGCCGTAAATACAAATAATTGTTTGTCATAATATTGTGCTAAATTGTATATAAAATTCATTCATATAAAACTTAGAAAATCTTTCGTATGCTTATAATCGGAATTGCAGGTGGAACAGGCTCCGGTAAAACTACCGTAGTGCGTAAAATACTCGAACAGTTACCCGAAAGTGAAGTGTCAATACTTCCACAGGACTCATATTACCGCGATAGTTCGCATTTACCGCTTGAGGAACGACTCGAGATTAATTTTGACCATCCCGATTCCATTGAGTTTGAATTGCTGGTAAAGCATTTGAAGGAGCTTAAAAAAGGCCGCGACATTGAACAGCCTGTATATTCGTACCTCACTTGTACCCGTTCGGCCGAAACTGTTAGTGTTAAACCCTGTCAGGTAGTTATTGTTGAGGGTATTCTGGTGCTTACCAATGCCGAATTACGGAAGCTTATGGACATCAAAGTATTTGTGGATGCCGATGCCGACGATCGACTGATACGCGTAATTAACAGAGATATTATAGAACGCGGACGCTCGGTAAACAAGGTAATGGAACGCTATGAACTTACGGTGAAACCAATGCACCTGCAGTTTATTGAACCTACCAAACGGTTTGCCGATATTATTGTACCTCAGGGTGGTAATAACCATATTGCCATTGATATTCTGACACATTACATCAAAAAAAACCTGAATAAATAAACATATGTTACCTGCCGAATTACAGAAAATAATGTTTTTGGACATCGAAACTGTCCCTCAAACTGCTTCGCTTGCTGAACTGCCGGCCGAATTAGCTCACATGTGGGAAGAAAAATATGTGCAAATTAAAAGCCGCATGCCCGACAGATATCCTGTCGATATGACTGCGGCCGAAGCCTATGCCGGTAGTGCAGGTATATGGGCCGAGTTTGGTAAAATAGTATGTATTTCGGTTGGTTTTATTTATTTCAAAGGCAACGAGAAGTGTTTTCGTACCAAATCGTTCAGCGGGCACGACGAGGCTGAAATACTACAGGGATTTGCCGCCCTGCTTCAAAAATTCTGCAGTACAAAGGAACACACCCTTTGCGGCCATAACATCAGGGAATTCGATATTCCGTATATTTGCCGTCGTATGCTGATTCATAAAATTGCTTTGCCCGATGTGCTGAACATTGCCGGCAAAAAACCGTGGGAGGTCAACTTTATTGATACGCTTGAGCGCTGGCGTTTTGGTGATTATAAAAACTATACTTCGCTCAAAATGCTAACCGCCGTATTTGGTATTCCCACACCCAAAGATGATATTGATGGCAGCATGGTGGGCGAGGTGTATTACAAAACCGGCGATGTGCAACGTATAGCTGCTTATTGTCAAAAAGATGTGATTGCTACAGCTCAGGTATTTCTGAGTCTGATGGCGCAGCCTCATATTTCATATAATAATATTGATATCATACTCTGATTTAAACTGATGGGCTACACACGTTCGTTTGGTACTATACTGGTATTGGCTGTAATGCTCTTTGTTTCCTGTAACAGGAACAGCGGGCCCGAAGCTTCCGTTTTGGCTAAAGCCGATAGTATACCAACCGGCGATACATTGCATGTGGGTATACTTTCGGGGCCGGTGTCGTATTTTCTTTTTCGCGACGAAATGATGGGTTACGATTTGGAACTGGCGCAAAACCTCGCCGACTCGCTCAAAATGAACCTTAAAGTCAGTGAAGCCAAAACACCTGACGAATTAATTAATTTCCTGGCAGATGGTACTATAGACATTGCTGCCACTGCGCTGCAACAAACCAAAGCCCTCAAAAAACAATTTGATTTTGTATTTCCCAACGAGGATAGTTATCCGGTGTTGGTACAACGCCTGAATATATCCACCATTGGTTCGGTGCTCGAACTTAAGGATAAAAAAGTAGTTTTGCCCGCTGGTACGCAATACGATGTACAAATGCAGTTGCTCAACGAAGATACCGGCAATGCTTTTGAAATTGAAATAGCCCCCGACTCGCTTAATCAGGAAGATTTGATAGAGATGGTGGCCAATGGGAAAATTGATTATACGGTAGCCGAAGTGAAAGTAGCCCGACTGTACAAAAGCTATTACAAAAAGCTTGATGTGCGTTTACCGCTCGGTTTTGCACAACGCAATGGATGGCTGTTGCGCAAAGACAACGAATGTTTACGCCGTTATATTGAAAAATGGTCGGTAACCAACGAAATGGAACTGCTGAAAACAAACCTGGCCTACAAATACCTCCGGAATAGCTACTACTTTAATCAGAAAAAAGTGCGCATTCCCAAAGGAGCTATATCGCCTTACGACCATTTGTTTAAAAAATTTGCCCCGGAAATTAAATGGGAATGGCAAATGCTGGCTGCCCTGGTTTTTCACGAATCACGTTTCGATTCGGCTCAGGTTTCGTGGGCAGGTGCTTCGGGATTAATGCAGTTAATGCCACGTACTGCTGCCAATTTCGGACTTAGCCGTCGCAATATTTTCAACCCCGAAAGTAATATTGAGGCCGGAGTGCAGTATATCAAGAGTTTGAACCTTACTTTTTCGAAAATAGAGGACAAACATGAACGTATCAAGTTTATACTCGCATCCTACAATTCGGGTCCGGCACACGTACTCGATGCCCGTGCTTTGGCTGCTAAATATGGTAAAAATCCCGATATCTGGTTCGATAATGTGGAAATCTTTTTACTCAAAAAATCGGATTCAAAGTATTACAACGACCCTGTTGTAAAATACGGTCGCTTCCGTGGCCGCGAAACGGTGGCTTTTGTGCAAAAAATACTATCGACTCACGAAAAATACAAATTACGAAAATGAAAAAAGCCCTGGTTATAGGCGCTACCGGTATGGTAGGCGAGGCTCTGTTGCAACAATTGTTACAGTCCGAAAGTTTCTCGCACGTGAGCATATTTGTTCGAAAATCCACAGGTATCGTACATGCTAAATTAACCGAATGGGTGGTCGATTTTGATGAACCTACTTTATGGGAACAACTTGTACAGGGCGATGTTTTGTTTTCGTGCATGGGTACCACATTAAAGACCGCCGGCTCTAAGCAGGCTCAATACCGGGTTGATTTTAGCTATCAGTACAGCATGGCCCGGATTGCTGCCCGTAATGGAGTGACACACTATGTACTTGTTTCGTCGGCTGGTGCCAATGCCGGTTCGTCGAATTTTTATTTATCCATGAAAGGTGAACTCGACAATGCCGTGAAAGCACTTCCTTTTACTAAATGTGTTATTATACGTCCGGGTCAGCTTTATGGTAACCGCAAGCAAAAACGCGTTTTCGAAACTATAGCCATCAGCTGTATGATGGGTTTGAACAAAGCCGGCTTATTGCTAAAATACCGCCCTATACATGCCACTCAGGTTGCACAGGCTATGATACATACTGCAGTTTCCGAGAAAGAAGGCATTTTTACGCTCGATGAATTGTTTGACCTTTGCTCCAACTGATTCAAAGTACTCCTTTTATTAGTTTTCTCCTCCGAACTGCAAAAAACCGTTCAGATTGTTGTTTGCTTTTAAATTGTAAGTATTTACGCTATTCTGCTTAAATATTTGCAATTGTTTTGTTCTTAAAATGCTTTCTGTGAACTTTTCATTCAATCGCAATCTGCTTTTACTTTCACTTTTATAATTTACTATTATATTGATAATTAGTTATGTACAAAAAATAATATCACTAAACTAACTTTTTATGCATTTTTGTGTTGTAATTTAAAATGAATGATTAATTTTACAGCCGTCAAGTATAACATTTAAAAGCAGAAGGTTATGATAATTGGTGTTCCGAAAGAAATTAAGAATAATGAAAGCCGTGTAGCACTTACTCCATCGGGTGCTCAGATATTGTCGAAAAACGGACATACGGTATATGTGGAAACAAATGCCGGCATAAACAGTGGTTTTAGCAACGAAGAATACATACGTGCAGGTGCCCGTATTTTGCATACAGCTAAAGAAGTGTTTGATATTGCCGAAATGATTATGAAAGTGAAAGAGCCTATAGCGCAGGAATACGACCTGATTCGCCCTGAACAGTTGCTTTTTACCTATTTTCACTTTGCGTCCAACGAAACACTTACTCGTGCTATGATAAAAAGCAAGGCTGTATGCCTGGCTTACGAAACGGTTGAGTTAAACCATACTCTTCCGTTACTGATACCTATGTCCGAAGTCGCCGGACGTATGTCGATACAGGAAGGTGCCAAATACCTCGAAAAACCCAAAGGCGGAAAGGGGATTCTGCTGGGTGGAGTGCCGGGCGTAAAACCGGCCAATGTATTAATATTAGGAGGTGGTATAGTGGGCACGCAGGCTGCATTTATGGCTGCCGGCTTAGGTGCTCATGTAACCATTGCCGATATATCGCTGCCGCGCCTGCGTTATCTGAGCGAAATTATGCCAGCCAATGTCGACACTTTAATGTCGTCGCAATACAATATTGAACAATTGCTGCCTCATACCGATTTGGTAATAGGTGCCGTTTTGATTCCCGGCGCTAAAGCACCTCACCTTATTACCCGCGAAATGCTTTCGTTGATGCAGCCCGGCTCCGTATTGATCGATGTAGCCATTGATCAGGGTGGATGTTTCGAAACTTCGCATCCTACCACGCATGCCGAACCTGTGTACGAAGTGGATGGCATTTTGCATTACTGTGTTGCCAATATCCCGGGTGCTGTACCTTTTACATCAACACTGGCATTGACCAATGCCACATTGCCTTATGCCGTGAAACTGGCCAATCAGGGATGGGAAAAAGCCTGTGCCGAACACGAGGATTTACGCAAAGGACTTAATATCGTAAAGGGAGAAATTGTATATAGTGCTATAGCTGAAACTTTTGACTTATAATTTTGCAACTCTTTTCATAAGTTTTATTTGGTTCTGAATCGCTTTAGCAGGGATGCTGAGGCGGTTTTTTGTGCTCTGCACAAAGGGTAGGGGGGTAATTGTTTAATTCTCGCTCAGGGCTTGTTCCAAATCGGCTATTTTTCGCAAGCGTTCGGCCGAATAG
>JBLIZK010000119.1:0-4637 GCA_048859825.1 Paludibacter sp. | reverse complement strand
AATTATTATAACACAGGAAAATGAGTAGAAAAGTAAGGGTGCGTTTTGCCCCAAGTCCGACCGGTCCGTTACACATAGGTGGTGTACGTACGGCATTGTACAATTATCTTTTTGCACGCCAACACGGTGGCGACATGTTGTTACGTATTGAAGATACAGATTCAGCGCGTTTTGTACCCGGCGCTGAAGATTATATTGTGGAATCGCTGGAGTGGTTAGGAATTGAGATTGACGAAGGTATCGGTGCCAAAAGCACCGGAGAACATGCACCCTATCGTCAGAGTGAGCGAAAAGCCATTTATCGCCAGTATGTAAACCAACTGCTGAACGACAACCTGGCATACATTGCATTTGACAGCCCGGCAGAACTGGATGCTAAAAGAGCTGAAATCCCCAATTTTCAGTACGATGCTTCTACGCGTGGCAGCATGACTAACTCACTCACTCTAAGCAAACAAGAAGTAAATGAGCGCATTGAACGTGGAGAACAATATGTTGTACGCATTAAAATAGAGCCGAATATCGAGATTAAGGTACAGGATTTGATTCGTGGAGAAGTAATTATCAATTCGTCGGTTATTGACGATAAAGTGTTGTTTAAATCGTCCGACGAATTACCCACGTACCACATGGCCAATGTTGTGGACGATTATTTGATGGAAATTTCGCATGTAATCCGCGGTGAAGAATGGTTACCATCGGCCCCCTTGCATGTTTTACTGTATAAGTATTTGGGATGGACCGATAAAATGCCACAATTTGCACATTTACCATTATTACTAAAACCGGATGGTAACGGTAAACTGAGTAAACGCGATGGCGACAGACTCGGGTTTCCGGTTTTCCCTCTGGATTGGAAAGATCCTAAATCTGGCGAAACCTCGTCGGGGTATCGCGAAGCAGGATATTTTCCTGAAGCAGTTGTTAATTTTCTTTCGTTGCTCGGATGGAATTCTGGTACCGAACAGGAATTTTTCAGCATGGACGAATTAATTGCATTGTTCTCGCTGGAAAGGGTGAGTAAAAGTGGCGCCAAATTCGACTACGAAAAAGGCAAATGGTTCAACCATAAATACTTACAATCAAAGCCATTAGTTGAAGTAGCTGATATGTTCCAGCATTTGCTGGTTGACAAAGGCCTAATCGAAGATTCTGATAAAGTGCAACATGTAGTGTCGCTTGTTCGCGAGAGAGCTAATTTTGTGCATGAAATCTGGGGACAATCATCGTTCTTTTTTGAAGCACCATCCGGTTATGATGAGAAAACCGTTCAGAAACGCTGGAAACAGGAAACGCCTGCTCAAATGAATGCTTTGTGTGAAGTACTGTCAACCATAGATGATTTTAGTGCCGAAAACACCGAAACCATTGTTAAAGAATGGATTAACAGCAACGAATACAATCTTGGAGCCATAATGAATGCTTTCCGTTTAGCAGTAGTTGGTGAATCGAAGGGACCACATATGTTCGATATTATTGCTCTGATAGGAAAAGACGAAACAATAAGCCGAATTAAAAAAGCAGTAGAATTTTTGGGCTAAAAAATAATATTAAAAATTCAACGGGTACATCAAGCATTTGAATAGCTACGATGTACCCGTTTTGCTTTCGGACAGCAATTATTTTACACCTTTTTTCAACTCATCAGGACTTGAACTCGAATATGAATTTATAGCGGGTGCTATTTTAGTATAAATATCCTGAATTAACATCGCATCAATATTCCATTTAGGTTGGAATTTATCTGAGTTCATATAATTAATTATTGAATAATACAGTTGGTTTGCTACCGGACGATTAATAATATTATTTTTCAGGTCGATACTTGTAATTATTAATTTACCCTTTCCGACATTCGCTTCGAACAACATGGCTAATTTGCGGTTAATAAACCAGGTATCAATTGGTTGAACGATAGGTTCAAAACCCGTAGGAAAATCGGACACTAACATTGTTTGCGCTTTATTTATAAGTTCCCACCACTGTAAATCGGCCCAGTTATCAGTCACAAAATTTGCAAACACCGGATGTTGATTTTTCACCAATACGCCTGTAGTATGCGGAGGGCGCATTTTAAACCAGGATGTATTCCAGAAAGCCGGCTGATAGTGCTGAACTACATCTTTTCCATAACTTACTTTACCGGCGGCTAAAAGCAATACTTTACCTCCATTATTCAGCACACTCATAGTTTTAGCATCAAGAGTATCGGCAATATGAATATTGCTTGTATTGAGTTCTGGTAAAACCGATGGATATACCCATAAATCCCATTTGTTATTATATTCTGTTCCCAGAATTTCGAGTTCAAAACTAAGCTTAGTAGGGTGATGAATTTCATTTAATGCAATATCTACATTTCCCATATTATTGTTATTACCAATAACAATTGTTTCGGAAGGCAACATTCCACGATATAAAACCGTACCATCATTTTTTTTCAGAGACCATTTAACAGTAGCATCCTGTAATTCACTACTATCAAAATGCGAAACCAGTACATTCACACGTAAAGTATCGCTATTGGTAAATACAAACTTATCGAAACGCGCCAAAGGAACAGTTTTATTACAGAATTTCCGAAAATCGGTAGCTGTAACATAACCTTTTGTTTGCCAGAAGGCATTCAATACACCCACCAAAGCAGTTCCCTGTCCGGGATAATCATTCAACGCTAACAACTGAAAACCGGCATAACCGGGCGTACGTAATGTACGTTCAATTTCGTGTTTATAACAGAGTGATTGTAGCTTACCCGATGCCATTAAGAAATCGGAGGCTTGCGATGCCATACCTTTGTCAGTTAAATCATCCCGAAAAAGTTCAAAATTCCGGGCTCTGGTAACTCCCGTATATTTGTTAATTTCCGAAAAATCAGGAAAAACACACCATTGTCCGGTTTCGTGAGAAACAAATGGTTGCGAAACAGTATCAATTTGCCTGCTAAAATCGGAATAGGATTCAGGACGCGTATCGCGCCAGTTTAAGCCACGGGCACCTGCTTTCACATGAAACTGATTTGCCGGTTGCCAGGCCCAACCTCCACCTACAGAAGCACCGGTATACACACGACGACTGTCGGCTTTACGCCAGTAATTCACAAAATCAGTGACCCATCGCACCCAATTACCACGGGGCTCATTACCACAAGCAAGAAAAGTAAATGAAGCATAATTGCCATAATTACGAACTATACGTTTGGTTTCGCTCATCAAAAAAGTATCAATGGGCAATCCCTTACCCAATTGTGTAGAATGATTTGGCCAACTTGGCCCCTCGGGCTGAAGATACATACCCATTTTATCGGCTGCAATAAAGGCAGCTTCGGGTGGGCAAAATGAGTGAAACCTCATATGGTTCAGACCAAAATCACGACAAATTCTGAAAACTTTCTCCCACGATTCCACATCATAGGGAGGATATCCTGTAAGCGGAAATACCGCATTTTCGACAGTTCCCCGTAACAAGGTTTTGCGTCCGTTGATGTAAATATATTTTCCTTCAATACTTACCTCACGCATACCGAATTGCAACCTTTTACTATCGGCGCATCCTTTATATTTTAAACCTGCATTTAAGTAGTACAATGCCGGATGAAATTCATCCCATAACTGTACATTCTTACCCATATCCAACTCAAAATCAATTAAATTTTTTCCGGGCTTAATCTTAATTGTTTTTTGCAGAACACCTGTATTATGTTCTAATTTCGAATTAAAACCATTTGCAGAGAATTCAAGTTTTACATTTTTTGTTTTCAGGTCATTGTTTATAATACAAACTTTCAGTTTTGCTTTTCGGTTGATTATATCCGGAAAAATCTGAATATCATCAAAATAGACTAACTGGCGCGACTGTAATTCGATTTTACCTACTATCCCATTCCAATTACCTTGTGTATGGTCAGTTACACTATGCGAATTTGCACCCACATCCATTGTTTTAAGCCGGTTGTCAACCTGTACTGTCAATGTATGTTTTCCAACCGACAAACTTTTACCCAAACTATACACATGCGGTACCGACATAGATAAAAAGCTTCCAACTTCTACATTGTCGACCCAAACTTTAGTCGCAAAATTCGGATGCTCCAAATAAAGCATCAATTCTTTATTAAGCATATCAGCACTTACTGAAAAATCACGCTGATACCATGCTACTCCTTCGTATCGTTTCAGTTGAGTGAGCCAAAATGGCATTTTCAGATTCTCTGGTGTACGGTATTTTGCCAGATGAGGATTAAAAAACCATGAACTATCGTAAATACTTCCTGTAAACTTGGTTTGTAATGTAATATCTTCGCCTTTTAAGTTTTCAACCATTGAACCGGGTAGGTTAATGGAATCATTCAATCTGGTTCGATACCATTTTTCGCGTTCACCTACATTTGAAATATCGGTTTTAAAACGCCACTTTCCACTTAAATCAAGCAATAGTTTCGAAGCATAAAGACTATTGGATAACACCAAAAAAAGGATAAAAATTCTTGAAAATGATTTATTCATTTGATTATAATTATTTACCTGCAAAATAAGTAACAATAGCCTTAAAATGCTATAGATAATAGTACAAAATGCAGAAATTCCATTCATTAAATCAATATAAACAGTACAATTAATGAAAAAATAAAAGCCATT
>JBLIZK010000118.1:0-4519 GCA_048859825.1 Paludibacter sp. | reverse complement strand
GTGTGCTCTTCCGATCTATCCTCAATCCTCAACACTCATAACTCAAAATATAAGCACTATTGATATGTAAACCCTACGGGCTTTTTAATACTCAGTACTCAAAACTCAGAACTCAAAACCGCTTACTGCAAACCCCTTACCGCTTACTTCTTCCTGCATACTGTAAACTACAAACTGCAAACTACCTACTTCTTAAAAATCTCCTCCCACTTCTCAAACAGCTCCTGCATGCTATCCAGCACAATATCAGCCCCACTATCCCAAAGCACATTTACATCGAGCGGCCCCGTATTTACAGCTATTACAAACAAGCCGGCAGCCTTCGCCGACTCCACTCCCAAAGGAGCATTTTCAACCACAGCCACTTCCGAGCGTTTGAGCCCTGATTTCTTCAACGCTTTCAAATAAGGTTCCGGATGTGGTTTACCCTGGGTTACATCAAAAGCGGTTACCATACGTTCCTGTTTGAATATTCCGGGAAAATGCATCTGAAGACCCTCAAGCAAACTCTTTTGACCAGAGCCTGTAACTAAAAAGATGGTTTTATCCTGTTTTTTTACCTTTTCGAGCAATTCCGGAGCAAACGGCATTACCGGCGATTCGCCATACGATTCAAAATACTTCGATTTCAATTTGTATATTTCCTGCTTTTCGTCCTCGGTAGCATCTCTGTTATATTCACGGTTAAACGCACCATCAATAGTTGAATGTCCGGTTCTCCCTTCGTTCATATACGCTTCGTGCTCAGTAAAAGCAATGCCAATGTCGGTCATTGCATTTGTCCATGCACGGGCATGGTTACGCATCGAATCGAATAGCACCCCGTCCATATCGAAAAAAACAGCTTTTAGTTCAAAGCTATCCAGCTTATTATTATCAGTATAATCTTGTATTGCTTTCTGAAACATTCTCTGAAATTTCGTGCAAAGATACTGCTTTTAGCTGTTTTATTCTACACAAAATAACGAATCTGAAATTAAATCCTGCTTTTTAACGTCATTTTTTTCAGAAAAACAGAACTGATTATTTAGATATTTTGAAAAATATAAATAATTTTGCAATGCAAAAATTCGGGATGTGGCGCAGTTGGTAGCGCGCTACGTTCGGGACGTAGAGGTCGCAGGTTCGAATCTTGTCATCCCGACATTTAATGAAAGAGGATGTCATAACAGACACCCTCTTTATTTATACCGTTTTATAGAATAACCTTCAGATTTGTAATCTTACGTGTATCAGTTATTTGAACTATAAAAATTCTGTTTCGTACAGGGAGCAACATTTCAGTGCCGGTGACTATTGTTTTGAAAAGTAATTTACCTTCAACACTATACACATTTACAATACTTTTTGCAGTAAGGTTAATTAATTTGGCAGTATTGTTTTGCACATAAAAACTAACTTCATTCTCAGATAAAAAAGCATTTCCGGTTGACTTCTTTATCCAGCGGGGATCGCCCAAAACGGCTCCATCTACGCCTGCAGTGGCTATCGGAGAAGTTTCGGAAATGCTAAAATTACCATTTGTCGCGTCAGTATATCCAACTGAGCTTAGTCCCAATCCGACCAGGGTTAAATCCTCAATTACGGATGATACAGGATTTGATATTACATAGGAACCATAATTGTTCACAAGATTCTTTGTTGCACTCAGACTGCCACCGGTAGCATTTAATATCATTGGGAGAGTAGTGGCACCCGGTTCATTAATTATATTGTTTCTGAACGAGTAAACCGAGTTTGTACTATAAGAGTTACGAGAATTACATATAGCTCTGCTGTTATCTTTCCCCCATTTATAAACAGTATTGTTCTGAAAATTAAAATTTAACACATTTGCATTGTCGGTTTGATTGGGATAGAAGAAGCTTTCGCCAGCTGTATAATTATAAAGCGTGCTGTTTTGAACTATTACATTCCGTACAATATGTTTAGGATAAATAAAACTCCATCCGTTGTTACCACAGTTTCTTATTATACAGTTATCAAAATAAATTGTATCCATTGTATAGCCCGCATTGGCAGTTCGTATCAGACAACGGTTGATATTTTCAATAGTATCATTCACAAATGCAATTTTCTTTACATTAGCTACATCACCGTAAATAAAATAATCGGAACTGCGATTTATTCTTAAACCAGATAGTACAAGTCCGCAGTTTGTGGCGGCAAATCCTGAAGGGCTTATTTGCTGTGTTACTATAGCACTACCGCTACCGTCGGGCATAAGTGTGAGTACCTTCCCGTTCTGAAATGCGATGCCTGAACTATAGGTTCCAGCTGCCAGCAACAAGGTATCGCCTGTGCGGGCCGACTCTAGTTTGGTGGCGATATTAGAAGTATTGGCATATATTCTGAAATTATGCGTTCTGAATATTGCCCTGAGTGTAACATCTTTTGATACTATGTAATTTGACAATGAGTCGGAAGTGCTTATTTCGGTACCAGTGTTGTCTATCCATTTTACAAACTCATATCCGTGATTATAAACTGCACGAGCATTGATACGAGAACCACCTACATAAGAACCACCTGAGGCATATAATATACTTCCAGCATTTACCGGTTCTACTGATAAATTCACCACATAATCAGATGCCAATGTGTATATGGCCTTAAGTGTCAAGTCTGAACTTGCCTGATACTTGTAGGGATTTGATGTTGAAACAACTGTACCAGTAGCATTTTCCCAACGAACAAATTTATAACCTACTGCTGGTTCAGCAGTTACAGTAACCGTTTCACCCGGAACATATGTGCCTGAATTTGGGATTGCTTTGCCCTGTGAGTTCGGCAAAACAGTTAACTTTACAGCATCATATTGCTGAACAGTAATAGCATCCACTAAACTACTGAGGTACATTTCAAGATTTGTGTAAAGACCATTAATCGTTGTTAGATGTCCATCGGCAACAGCAGGATTTAATCCATTGCTCGTTTCCCATACATCCGGCATACCATCGTTATCGGTATCAACAGGAGCTGTAGTGCTGTTTAAAGTAGGCCACGGACTCCAAGAAGCATCTGCCCCTTCCGGTTTAATGTCATTCTGACTATCAATAATTCCCTGTTTTGGGTGACTTGTACTTTTCCAATCGATAGTGGTTTCGGTGGTAAGGGTTGTTGAACCAATAACAGTACCGGCTGGGTAAGTAACTGAACCCAGTCCATTGTATCTTGACAGACCTTTAAATACCGCTGTACCATTAGTTGTTTCGGATACAATTCTGGAGTCGTAACTGTCACGGCTTTTACTGCACCCTGAGTATGCAAGAACTTTATCGTATGCCACCTCGACTGTTTGCATTTGGTAATCGGCCGATGGGAGTGGTTTCGTAAGCTTCATGGCTGCTTTTTCGGTAGTTGCGTCGGTGAACATAGATGAACTTATCTGAGCATAAATACCATAAGTCCAGTTGTCAGAGTTGGTCTGATTTACATAACTCAATCCAGTGCCCGAACTGGTTGATGTATCAAATTTATTTCCATCAACATAGTATCTTCCCCAAAGCATGTAAATAGCATGATTCCCGTCTGTCACATTGGATGAAGTCATATCCCGATCGATGGAACAAATACGAGCACGAACTGAACTTACGGGTGTTGCTGGCCCAGGTTTGTAATAGTTATTCACCATGTTAATGTATTCACCACCAGCACCATAGCAGCCCATCCCTGCCCAATTATAAATCACATTGTTTCGGTAATCAACTGTATCATGTCCAACTGTACAGGGATTTGTACCAAAACGCGGTGCTCGACTATCGTGATGAGCCATCAGGTTATGATGAAAAGAAACATTCCACCCCCCCCAAATACCACCGTATCCATGAGGCCCTTTTGCGTGATTTGACAAACGTAAACTCTCTGAAATCAAGCACCACTGCATTGTAAAATCGCGGTTTTGATAAAATGAGCAACATTCGTCTACACTCCACGAGACTGAACAGTGGTCAATCATAACATTGCGCTGACAACTGCCGCCAAAGGCGTCTGACTCCACATTATTTTCATCGCCCATACGGAAACGCATATATCGTACAATGACATTGCTTGCGTTCACAGTTACACCGTAACCTCTTAAACAAATACCATCACCGGGAGCCGATTGTCCGGCTATAGTTACATCGCCAATATTAATACTCAATGCCGATGTCAGGGTAATAGTACCTGATACTTTAAACATTATGGTACGTGCGCCTGATTGTCCTAATGCCCAGCGCAATGTTCCTTCGGTATTTGTATCGGCTAATGATGTTACATAAATAACTTTTCCACCACGTCCTCCGGTTGTGTATTTTCCAAATCCTTGTGCACCAGGGAAAGCTATTAGCTGACTAAAAACAGTAACTACGCTCAGAAAAAAAAATAATGATAGTAATATTGACTTTTTCATTGAATTTTAAAATTTAAAAGAATAGACTTTACCTGCTTGTGTTGCGAAATCGTATTCAAAAACGGGTTTTACTTTTACACCTTCAAATTTTGCTTTATCAGACACAACAGGTTTTGCCGCTTCAAT
>JBLIZK010000117.1:0-4410 GCA_048859825.1 Paludibacter sp. | reverse complement strand
ATTGATTTGAAAACTTCCGCTGTATTTACCGCTCCCAGTTTTTCTAATGCTTTTGGCTTTAAGCTGGTGACAGCCACGCTCGATTCGAGTGCTGATTTCGGATTTACCACACCTGTAATTACCAGGTCGTTCAACTGGATCAATCCTTCCTCAAGTTCAACACCAAAACTTGTTGTTTGATTTGCTTTAATGTCAATTTCTGATTCTGTGGTATTGTAACCTACTAATGATACTACAACTGTAGTTTTGCCTGCTCCAACATTCTCGATAACATATTCGCCGTCCAGATTTGTAGTTGTGCCCACTGTTGTGCCTTTAATTAAAATAGAAGCACCAATTAAACCTTCATGTGTTTTTTTGTCCTTAACTGAACCTTTTAATGTTCCTTTTTGAGCCACCAATGTGAAAGAATACAATAAAACCAGTCCTAATAATAAAACTGATCGTTTCATAAGAATTAAATTTAAATTCAGATTAGATGAATAATTTTTGTCTGTTTTTATGGATAACATGGAGGCAAAAATAGAGTATGATTTTCTAAAAACAAATAGGTATAATGTTGATATTCAGTTTTATGGGAGTGCAACCGGTTGTGCAACCGGTTTCTGTTTGCGTATTTTAATATTTATTATATTTTATAATTATTTGGTTATTTTTTGAGTGATTTATAGTTAGTATAATTGTTTCTTTTGTCGATATTATGCGTATTTTTGATATAGTAAGCCTCTGGATGGTTTTGAAAATGATGGTTCTTATTGTATATAACTAAAAAGAAGATTCAAATAGAACCTCCTTCTTTCAAATGACTATCAATAAATATTACCTGAGATGGTGAGTTTCTGCTTATATTATCCTGAATCCGTTCAAATAATAATTCAGCTGCTCTAAATCCAATTTCAAATCCCATAGGCTCAATCGTTGTCAGTTGAGGATTATACATCGACCGGAAAGGTTCTTCACAAAAACCAATAACTGAAATTTCGTTGGGTACTTTGATATTCTTTTTGAAAATAGCTTTCATCACACCCGTCATTGTCAAATCGCTTATCGCAAAAATTCCATCAGGAGGAGAGGGCGAATTAAGTAGTACATATACAGACTGTTCTGTATCTTCGGGTGAATCCGACGAAATAATAAAATCCTGGTCAATAGGTATACCCGCTTGTAATAAAGCTGTTTTATAGCCTTGTAATCGGTTTCTGCTGATCAATAAATTCATGTTGCCGGTGCAAATGGCTATTCTTTTTCTTCCTGCACTGATTAATCTTTTTACTGCATTAAACGAACCGGTGATGTCATCAACCAACACGATGTCAACATTCATATCCTTCACAACTCTATCGAAAAATACTATAGGTAACTCAATATCAATGATATGCTGAAAGTGTTCAAAGTTTTTTGTCTCTAGCGATACTGAAGCTAAAATGCCTTCTACATTGCTGGCCATCAATATGTTCATGTTTTCTACTTCACGCTCATACGATTCGTTCGATTGAAGAATCATTAATTTATAGCCTTTATTATGTACTACTTCTTCTATACCACGAACTACCGAAGGGAAAAAGAAATAAGAAATTTGAGGAACTATCAATCCGATAACCTGTGTTTTTCTGTTTCGAAACGACGAGGCAACGGTGTTGGGAATATAATTAAGACTTTGGGCTATTCGATTGACAGCATCTTTAGTTTCCTGACTAATGTCGGGGTGATTCTTGAGGGCTCTACTTACTGTCGATTTAGATACTCCGAGTATTCTGGCAATGTCAATAATCGTTACTGGATTACTTCTCATTTTTGTTTTGTATTAGATTGTGTGATTGCAAATATATATAAAACATGACTAAATAATTTAGTTTTGGTTGTGCAAATTATTTATAATGAGATTTAATGGAATTTGGTAACCCGCCCAATCGGATATATCTTCAAGTATACGAGCAAAAGTTGATGGGCGTCAGGTGGAATTTTTAATTCCACGTTCACATACTATCAGGATTTGATATCCGATAGGTGATTCAAAAATTATAAATATCTTTTTGCAATAGATATGACTTGGATTAATTCCCCGTTAGCTATTCGGGACTACTATTGTCATTGTTTGACTAACGTTTAAATTCTTCGAAAGCAAAGGTGTTGGCGTTTTTAAACTCTCCCGTTAATAATACAAAACAGATAGTTTAGCATAATACATCTTTATTATTTTTGTGAACGGATTGCAATTTTATTGTAATCCGTTCACATTATTAATTATATACACTATGTACAATCTGAATTATCTTCGTTTTATGCTGTTATGTACAGCTTTTTTCTTTTTATTTTCGGCAACAGTGGAGGCAAAACCCCAAAAAGCTTACGTGTACCAATTGGATTTATCTGCTAATGTGGTCGATTTCAAGCCTAAACAACGAAAAAGGTTATTCAATATCACTCTTTTTGAAAAAAAGAAAACCATCGGACTCAATGAAATTTTACGTAATATTCGCTATGTGGCTTCTAATGATAAATTTGTGGGTATAGTTCTTAAAAATGGTTCGCTGGGTGCTGGTATGGCGAGTATGAAGGAAATTCGTGATGCATTACAAGCGTTCAGGCAAACAGGCAAATTTGTATATGCCTATGCAGATGTTTTTTTGCAAAGCAATTATTATTTAGCCTCGGTGGCCGATAAGGTAATGCTCAATCCATTTGGCGCTGTGGATTTAAAGGGATTGTCGGCTCAGAAGATGTTTTACAAAAACACCCTCGATAAACTTGGCATTGATGTACAGGTTGTTCGTGTGGGCGATTATAAATCGGCTGTAGAGCCTTTTAGTGCCACAAAAATGAGCGATGCCAATCGTGAACAAATGACAGTAGCTCTTCAGTCGCTTTGGAATACGATGTTAACTGATATTGCCACGCAGCGAAAGGTTTCGGCAGATTTGCTTAACAAAACCGCCGATAACTTTGGGGGGCTTAACAAAGCTGAAACGATGAAAGATCTGAAGCTGGTAGATACACTTTTATATACCAACAGAGCCGATACATTGATTGATAAAATTGCCCCTGAGAAATATTCGATTCGTAGAATAGGGCACGAGCAATTGAGTAAAAAAACTTTACGCAGTAAAAATAATCCGAATCGTATTGCGGTAATTTACCTGCAAGGTTCAATAGCTGCATCTACAAAAAGTATTCATGCAAAAGCATTGGCCGGTGTGTGCGAACGTCTGAAAATAGATAAATCGGTAAAGGCTGTAGTAGTGCGGGTGAATTCGCCGGGTGGCGATGCTTTTGAATCCGAAAAAATTCACCATATTTTTTCAGAATTGAAAGCTGTGAAGCCTGTGGTTGTGTCAATGGGTGATTATGCTGCTTCAGGAGGTTATTATATATCGGCTATGGCCAATAAAATTATAGCTGAACCTACTACTATTACGGGTTCGATTGGTATTTTTGGTATGATACCCAATATGAATAAACTTTACGAAAAGGCCGGACTTACGGTGGATGTGGTGAAAACAAATGAAATGGGCGATAGTTATGGCGTAACTCGCGCTATGAGCGATGTTGAACGTGAAATAATGCAATCGCACCTGAATTATTTGTACGAAGTTTTTGTAGAGAGATGTGCAAAGGGGCGCAATAAAACCATTGATGAAGTAAAAGCGATAGCCGGAGGGCGTGTATGGACGGGTGCAGATGCCCTTAAAATAGGATTAGTTGATAAATTAGGTGGTATGGATGTGGCTTTATCGGAAGCGGCTCAGTTAGCCGGCATTAGCTCGTATAAAACCATTCAATACAAACCTCAATCGACGGGCGGAGGTATATCTTTGGGCAATGCTTTGCAGGACTACGTGGAAAATAGCATTGAAGCCAGTAATTGGTCGGAATTGCTGAAACTTTTTATAACAGATAGAGAATTGTCAAATACAGCACATATTCAGGCACTTATGCCGGAAGTGTTTGTTGTGGATTAGTTGTGATTTCTTGATTGTTTGACATGTGTCGGACAATATGACATGCAATCATATGAGTCGACTGACATAATGACTTGTTTTTGGTATTGGTATTTATTTTGTAAAATGATTGATGTAAAACAATTAAAAAAATAAATGTCAAACTAAAAAATAAGGAGGATACAACTATGTTACTCGTACGTAATTCAAACCAAACCCCATCGTTATTCGATCGTTTTTTTGATGGTGAAATGTTCGATTGGTCGAACCGTAATTTTTCGAACACCAATACAACTTTACCATCGGTGAATATTAAAGACAATGCAGAGGCGTTTACTGTAGAGGTGGCTGCGCCGGGTTTTGTGAAAGCTGATTTTAAAATTGAGTTAAATCGCAACCTGCTCACTATTTCGTCCGACAAAAAAGTTGAAAACGAAACCAAAGAGGGTGAAGTTTTTACAAAACGAGAGTT
>JBLIZK010000116.1:0-5771 GCA_048859825.1 Paludibacter sp. | reverse complement strand
GGGTTTCATACGAAGCAATGTCCCGCATTTACCTCTTAAATTTTCAATACTGATATTTTCGTAAACCTGATAAGTATCAGGGCGCATTTTCAGATTTAATACCGGGCCATCATTATTTACTTTACAGTTACGCAATACAATATTTCGTGCATTTAAGCATTCACTACCCATAGTCAGCGTTGCATGCGATGGTCCGAAAGTGCATTTTTCAATCAGCACATTCTCTACTGCACCGTTTTCGGGTTGCAGGTGTGCAGCCGGACCTTTGCCGCCTTTTATGGCAATAGCATCGTCGTTTACAGCAATATAGCAACGACGAATCAGCACATTTTTGCACACATCCAGGTCAATACCATCGGTACTGGGTGCCGGAACAGGCGCAAGAGGCGATTGAATATCAGCATTTTCGATGGTTACATCGTTCGATTGATATATATGAATGGTCCAAAAACCCGAATTATGAAATTTCACATCGCGAAGCACAGCCTTGTTGCATTTCCATAAAAACACCAAACGTGGCCTCGACACTTCCAGATTTGTGGCTTCTTTCCCAATCCGGCGCATAGAATCACGTCGGTTCCAGAATTGTTTCCAGTACTTTAAACCGTTTCCATCTATCTTCCCCTTGCCTGAAATTGTAAATCCCTCCACATTATATGCATTTACAAGCGCTGCAAAATAATTCAAACTTTGCCCTTCCATTCGCGAAGGTATATACGGATAATCGGCAATATTATCAGATCCTTTAAGAACTGCTCCTTTTTCAAGGTATAAATGTGTATTGGGTTTAAAAAACAATGCTCCCGACAAAAATATCCCTTTGGGTATAATTATTTTACCACCACCGCTGGCTGCAGCTGCATCTATTGCTTTCTGAATAGCCAGGGTATTCATTGTGGTACTATCGGCTACGGCACCATAGCGGGTAATATTGTACCCTATCGGGGTGACTTTCAGTATAGATAAAAGTAGTAATAAAAGAAGTACGTTGCGTTTCATTTACAGACATTAATTTTGCAACGTAAAAGTAGGTAAATCGAATCCGACCCAAAATAACAATTGTACAATCTCACTGTATTATTGTACAACATATCCTTTTTTGACATAAAAAAACCCGTTTTTGAAACTAAAACGGGTTTAATCTTTTGATTTTTATATAAGTTGACTTTGTTCTTTTCAGTCCATATAAAAAACTTCGGGCATAGGAACCGAAATGGGCGAATTATCCGGATTTGTCTCCATAATATCGGCCATATAAGCCCACCATTTTTGCACTATTTCAGTCGAACCCAAATCCTGTGAACCTCCCTGACCACTGTTTTTTTGTATAGCAAAAAGGATATTCGTTTCTTTGTCCCAAAAAATAGAATAATCGTATACGCCTGCATCCTTCAGCAGTTTTTTTAATTCCGGCCAGATTTCGTTGTGGCGTTTTTCGTACTCAGCCTCACATCCGGGCTTCAGAAACATTTTAAAAGCTTGTCGTGTCATATTATTAGTATTTAAAATAAGATTACAATCCACTAAAATGTCAGTCCGGAATAAATGCAAGTTTTGCGTTCCTTTCAGGCGGACTGCACTATGAAAACAGTAAAAGGATATTACAGGAAACATGAAAAAATGACGAATCAATTATTTCACCCAAAATATCGGCTCATCGGTCTTTTGCTCTGTTTCGTAAAAATGCACCGCACTGTCGTTCATCTTCGGATGATTTCTTTTTTGCAATGCTATTATTTCAGCGCCGGCCAACAATACAGGTCCATACCCGTGTGCAGCATATTTGTGTACCGGACGGTAGGCATAAAAAGCGGGGTCGAAACCCATACCTGTGCCCACACAGGTATTTTCAACTTCGCCGGCAGCATTTACCTGTGTCGATACGGCATGCCACCCCAGTGTTGCCACAGGGCCATAAGCTTTGGCATCGAGCCAACCCTTATTTATGCCGTGGGCAATGCAGTACGTAAAAATAGCTGTAGCCGAAGTTTCCTGATAGCTATCGTTTTTGTCGAGCAGCTGATGCCAAAAACCTTCGCCCGACTGCAAAACCGACAATCCCTGCACATGCTCACGGTAAAGTTGCAGTACTTCGTCGCGACCCGGATAATCAGCCGGCAATACATCGAGTACTTCGCACATGGTTAATATTGCCCAGCCATTGGCACGTCCCCAGTGAAATGCCGGATGCGGCTGCATACTTTCCACCCAGCCGTGGCGAAACAATTTCTTTTCGGGTACCCACATCCGGTTTCGAAACTGGCGGATTTGCTTTATCGTTTCATCAAAATACTGCGTTTTGCCTGTATATTGTCCCATGCGGGCAATAGCCGGTATGGCCATGTACATATCGTCGAGCCAAACAGTATTGTGCATCGGGCGGTTACGGGCAAAAGTGCCATCGGCCAAACGGTATTCCTTGTGCATAATGTAGTCAATATACCTGTTTATCAACAGTTCGCTATCAAACTCAATGCCCATTTGCCTGCCACGAATCATGGATGCGCATACAGCACCGGCATCGTCAAGTGCCTCCGGGTGCACTACTTTCACCATCTGATACTCCGTAACACCCTCCTTTTGCAGCTTTTCGAAAAATGGCGCCACCTGCGCTAAAAAGCCGAAGCGGTCGGCCGCATATTTTTTAAATTGCGCATCGCCTGTAATTTCAGCTACATGCAGCATGGCCATATATGTCACACCCCACTCGTAACTTGTAAGTCGAAACTGTCCGCGTTCCAGTACCGAGTTTTTATCCATCCGGCCATAATCCGCAACAGGAGTGTTGGTGGTTTTGTCCAACACACGCATAGGAGTCGCTTTCTCCAGAAAACCCAACACACGGTTCAGCGTTTGCTTTACCGCAACCGTATCAACAATACCGTAAGGCGTTTTGTAGTCGGGTTTCATCAAATGCAAAGGCGTATTGGAATCGTTCACTGTTAGCTGCACGGGTTTATTTGTGCTACAACTAACCGAAACTATCACCAAAAGTAGAAAAATGATTTTCTTCATATCTATTAATAACGTACATTCAATAAGAATATTCTGTATTCTCCGGTAAAACAAAAAGGAAAAATATTTCGCTCCTGTGGAGCTTTGATATTATTGTAAAACATAGACTATCCATAGCTTCTCCCACCCTCTGACGGGACAAACTATTTCGCAACAAAATTCAGCAAATTATTATGTATGTATCGTTTGTCGGTAACTTCATCCGCATTTACCCGATATAAATACACATTCTTTACAACTAATTCGGCCTCACCGGCAATATGCGACACAAATTTCACCTTGGCTGCCTGTACATTTTTCAGCTGTACATCGCTGATAGGCGTCAACACCCTGTCGTAAGTTGGCATAAGGGTTTTCCACTGATAAAGCACATCCGTTTCAATACCAAGTATACCTTCGCTCACATTTCCCGCCTTTACATTTCTCAGCACTATGTTTTTCACATAACCGCCACGCCGTTCATTTGTTTTTATAAATACCAGATGATACATTTTGGCATCTGCGGCCACCCTGCAATTCAGCATATACACATTTTCGATACCGCCCGACAGCTCCGTACCGATAGCAAGCAACTGATGTCCGTTTTTTACATAACAATTGCGGATAACCAGATTACGGGTAGGTTTTTTCAGGCGCCATGCATCGTGGTCGCGACCCGATTTTACGGCAATTGCATCGTCGCCCTGATCGAATATACAATCCTCCACCAACGCATTTTCAGTCATTTCAGGGTCGTAGCCATCGTTGTTGTGTCCGTGCGCATACACATTCAGTTTGCGTAGCAATACATTTTTGCAAATATAGGTGTGTATGGTCCAAAACGGACTATTCTGAATACTGAATCCCTCCAGGCGAATATTTTCGCAGCGATTAAGATGTATCAGATGTGGACGAAGATTGGCGCTATCATTTACCATCATCCGTTCTTCCACGGGCACGTTCTGATAGGCCAGGTTATACAAGCGTTTCAGACTATTCATATGCCCCCGGGGGCGCGAAAACCATTTTTTCCACACATCCATTTTGGCTTTTATCTGCCCCGGACCGGTAATCGCAATATTTTTGCACCCATAAGCATATATTAGTGGCGAATAATTCATGCACTCTATGCCTTCCCAACTGGTGGGTACCGCAGGCAGGTAATCCGCCGGATTGTCGTTAAACAACAACACCGCACCCTTGCTTAAATACAAATTCACATGGCTTTTAAAGTGTAATTTTCCCGTCAGCCATTCACCTTCGGGAATAAGCACTGTACCCCCCTGAGCCTTATTTGCCGCCGTTATAGCATCGGCTATGGCTTTCGAAGTCTTCTCCTTATCGCCCTGCACCGCACCAAAAGCAGTAATATTATAGGTGGGGCAAGCCCTAAAATCAGGAACCACTATTGCCGGCATCTCAAAAGGCGCTTTTACTGCTATTTTCTGCAGTTTGGGCGAAGCCAGTGCGGCCATTGCCATTGCCAGCAATACCGGTAGCACCATTGTTGTTTTCATTTGTCCCTGATTAAAGTTTCAATGCTTTTCTGAGTTTTTTCAGCTGCTTGTTTTTCGATAGTTTTACGCCTTCGGCCACAGTTTTGGCATTCAGTTCGGCCCCTAAACGCGAAGTATGCGTGTGGTCGCCATGAAACATCAGTTGCACCGAATCCTTGCCCATTTTCTCGTATTTATCGGCCACCAGGTCGTTTAAATCAATGTAAGGCACTTTTTCCATGGCAGCAGCCTCCTTACACCAGGCACCAAAACCATTGTTGTTACGCACTATCTGCAAACTATCTTTTGTCACAAAATTATTACGTGGTATGTGCGACAATATAATAGGTGTCGCCCCTTTGGCTTTAACATCGCGGGCATATTTACGCATATACCAGCCAAAACTATGTATCGTTTCTTCTTTGCCCGTAGCCTCCATCACTACAGTCGTATCATTATCGGCATTCCCCCGGAGCGAAGCACGCGCACGCCCCGTATTCAGCGGTCCGGCATCGTTGTGCCCAAACTGAATAAATACATAATCACCTTTTTGCACACCCGCCAGCACCTTGTCCCAAAGACCTTCTGTAATAAATGTCCTGCTACTGCGGCCTCCCAGCGCATGATTCTCTACCGACACACGCGTAGTATCAAACCATTGCCAAAGCAAACTTCCCCAGCCATACTGCTTGTTACTGCCATCGTCTTTCCCGTTCTTCACCGTCGAATCGCCAATGGTAAACACCACAGGGCGTCCCTTTTTCCGACTACTCCCCGGCGCTTTACCGCGCAAAGCTTTGACCGGGTCGGCACCCGATTTTAAACCAAGCAAGTCATCACCCGTAATTTTCGCATTGCCATTATTTTGCTGAGCCGCAACGGTAAGAGTTAGCAGGCATAGTACAAATATCCCACCCCATTTATTAATACGCATGTTCAATATAGATTTAATGTAAGTATCCTTTTTCAATATCGCAAAGTTCGTAAAATAAATCGGGCATGAGTCAGTAAAAACGTACAAATTACTGCTAAAAACGTACACCCCCACCTCAAAAGCTACCTTCGATCACCCACAATTACTTCCTTTTTTTGGGCGCGCCCCTTCGGGTCGGACTTTCGGCTCATGTACCGTCCGCTACGCGTCCGGCACGCCGCCTCTATCCCTCGCGCACACTGCAACGTAAGCACCGCCGCACCACTCCCCAACTCCCCTCTCAAAACTTCTTCATATTCTCTTCACTGCAAACTATCAACTGCAAACTGCAAACTGCAAACTGCAAA
>JBLIZK010000115.1:0-4363 GCA_048859825.1 Paludibacter sp. | reverse complement strand
GTTCGGAATTAAGGCTTGAGCCAATCCTACACGTTGCCGGTATCCTTTTGAGAGTTGACCAATTTTTTTGTGAAATTCAGTGCGCAATCCTACTTTGTCAATCAGTTCCGAAATAAGTTTTTCTTTTTCTTTTTTAATTCCATGAGTTTCTGCTACAAAATTCAGATACTCCTTCACATACATCTCTGAATATAACGGATTATGTTCTGGCAAATAGCCTACCAATGCTCTGGTACTCATTTCATTATCCGAAACTTCTTTTCCGCAAACTTTTACTGAGCCATTCTTGTACGACAATGCACCGGCAATAATTTTCATTGTCGTTGTCTTACCGGCACCATTGGGCCCTAAAAAACCAACAACTTCCCCTTCTCCTATGTCGAAACTTATATTATTGAGTACGGTTTGCGTTCCGTAGCTCATTGATAAATCTGTAATACTTATTGACACTGTGTGTGTTATTTGAACATATATAGTGCAAAAGTACTAAAAGTACGGCATTAGCTCAAATGTTTTTGGTTATTATGTTTTTTCTCTCAATTTATATGTTAACTTTGTCGGCAAAAATTGATTTGTTTTAGAGAATTGTAACCTTTTATATCAATATTAAAACCTGAAAAAATCCATAGTATGAAGTTGAAAATTTATTTTTTACTCCTTTGTCTGTCTACTGTATGCATAACATCTTATTCTCAAACACTATTTCAACAATCAGCAAACAAAAGTTTTACAAAATACTGGCGAAATGTCCCACAGGAAAAAGTTTATCTTCATACCGATAAACCGTATTATAATGCAGGTGAAAAAATATGGTTTAAAGCATATCTGGTAAATGCCACCACACACCGAACCACTACACAAAGTCGTTTTGTATATGTTGAATTAATTAATGCTACCGACTCAGTTGTAACCAGATTAAAAATCAGAAAGGACTCCACCGGTTTTACAGGTCATATTTCTCTCAATCCCGAAACACTTGCGTCGGGCAAATATATACTAAGGGCTTATACATCGTGGATGCAAAATGCAGGTACCGATTTTTTCTTTCAAAAAGAACTTCAGATTACCAATAGTATTGACGATCGTGTTTTTTGTGATGTCACTTTCGGTGAAGTTGCTGATGGATATTTACCTTATGTCCTTTCGATAAAAGATGGCTTTTCAAACCCATTTGCTGATTTACCTGTTAATGTAGGTTTTAATTTTGGTTCCGTGAAAAACCGCAATGCTTTATTATTCTCCTCAAAAGCAGGAATAATTGCATCGAAAGTACGTGTAGACACCTTAAATTCAACAAAAAATATACTATCAGTAAGCATTTCAACTCCAGGGGTTAAACTTAAACGTCAATACTTGCTGCCGCCGCTAAAAAGTGATTTCGATGTGCAGTTTTTTCCTGAAAGTGGTTCTTTGCTTCAGAATACTGTTCAAACTGTAGCATTTAAGGCTATTAACAGTTTAGGATTATCGGTTGATGTCGAAGGGAAAGTGTATAGCACTGCAAATAATGAAATTTGCGATATACGTTCTATATATAAAGGTATGGGGCGCTTTTCAATTCTTGTAGCCGGGGGCGAAAAATATTATGTGGTAGTTAAAGAAAAAAAATCAGGTTTACAAAAAAAGTTTTACCTGCCAGAGTCGGTTGAGTCGGGTGTCACTTTACAATTTAGTAACAATAAAGGCAAACTGGCATATCAAATTAACAATAACCTTCCCGTTCATGATAAAGTACTTTATTTAATGGGTCATGCAAGAGGGTTTTTGTATGTGGCACAACCATTAATTAATCCTTCGGGTCAATTGCCTGAAACAGTACTGCCCGAAGGTATTAACAGCTTCTCAGTAGTGGACTCACTTGGCAAAGTGTATTGTGAGAGACTATTGTATGTTGATAAGAAACAGGCTTTGATTCCGCTGGTTGAAACTGATAAACCTTTTTATCGTAAAAGACAAAAAGTTGTTATGCGTATTAATCTGCCTGATTCTACATTTATTGATACATTGGGAAACTATTCAATTAGTATTACCGATGGTAAATATGTTCAACAACTTAAAGGTACCGACAATATTCGAACTAATCTTTTACTCACATCTGATATAAAAGGATATGTTGAAGAACCTGCCGATTATTTTGTAAACGATTCTGTACCTTCTAACGAAAAACTTAATTTATTAATGCTTACGCAGGGGTGGCGAAGATTTGATTTGTCGAAAATGATTACGAATATAATGCCACCAAACAATTACTACATGGAAATGGGGCAGGTTTTGTCCGGTAAAGTTTTAAATCTGTTTAATAAGCCGTCAAAAAATTGTGATATAATTGCACTTTCAGCCTACAAAAAAACATTCTTAATCGGACAGACAGATTCTTTAGGCCAGTTTGTGATGCAGGGAATAGAGTACCCGGATAGTACTACCTTTGTATTAAAAGCCCGAAAGGCCAAAAGCCTTACCGATGTGGAATTAATTCCGGATGTTGATGTATTTCCTCCCTCTAATATAGTAATACCGTTTAGACCATTATTGAAAAATGAAGTGCTTGATGAATATGCGCTCATATCTAAAGATAAGTATTTTCGGGATGGGGGTATAAGGGTTATTAATTTGTCAGAACTGACTGTAACAGCCAAAAATAAGCAAACAGAAAATGTGAATCCAATGTATGCAGGTGCCGACAATGTGATTGGTGCCGCTGAAATGGATCAAATGCCGGGTATGAATGTGCTGGATTATATTCAACGTGTTCCCGGAGTTATGGTGAATGGCGATGATGTTTCAATCAGAGGAGCCAATGGAAATCCTCTTTTTATTGTAGATGGATTTGAAACGGATGTTATCGATGATATAAAATACTTGTCAAGCACAGAAATAGAGAGTATTTCAGTTTTCAAAGGGCCTAGTGCAACCATTTTTGGCTCAAAGGGAGCTAACGGAGCTATTGCCATAACATTAAAGAGAGGTGCGGTGGTGAAAAAGAGTTCTCCTATAAGTATGGCTGTGATAAAACCATTGGGCTATCAGAAACCTGATGCATTTTATTCGCCCAAATACCTGACAAAAGAAGAACTCCAGCAAACAAAGCCTGATTTAAGAACAACAATTTATTGGAATGGATGTTTGCGACCGGATAAAAATCAGACTATTCTGGTTGAATTTTACACTGCTGATGCAACAAACAATTATGATTATGTTCTCGAAGGAGTTTCGGGACGTGGAATAATTGTTCGGAAAACTGGTCAAATTCGAAGAGAACTATAAATAAATCAAAATATTTTTGAAGTCTTAATGTGTGTTTAAATCAGCCATATAGCCCAAAAATTATGTTTTAGAGCAGAAAAAGTGGGTAAAACTATTTGGATAATTAAAAAATAGTGTCTACTTTTGCACCCGCTTTCGAGAGAGACAGCGAATAGATTGAGGTGATGGAAGGGTATTATATAGCCTTATGTTTTGAAAGATTTGAGAGAAAATAAACTTGAAAAATTATTTTAAAAACATTTGGTAGAATGAAAAAAAGTTTCTACTTTTGCACCCGCTTTTGATGAAAGCCGCGGAGGTGGTTAGCGGTTGAAAGACCGGGTCAGAGAATAGCGAGTGGCGGTAATTAAAAGAAAAATTTTTTTTGAAAATTTTTGGTGAATCAAAAAAAATGTATTACCTTTGTAGTCCGTTTCGCTAAGAAAAACGAATTGAAATCGAGACAGTTATTGAGAGGGGAGCCTCTTGATAGTAGCCCAAAAGAAGTCCTGAAAATGAAGTAGCCGCGAGGTGAAAATTACGCAGATGTTTGATATGAATTCAGGCAGATGTAGTATAAGAATCAGGCGAAGTTCTTTGAATAAATTGAAAACAACGAAAAATAATGTAGTATAAGGAAAGGGAACATTTTCGAATATATATCAGCGATGATATATATAATTTTTTTATACCACGTCAATAACCAAAAAAAGATAGGAAGTCATACTGAGCAAAAAATAAAAAACAAGATACAACGAAGAGTTTGATCCTGGCTCAGGATGAACGCTAGCGACAGGCCTAACACATGCAAGTCGAGGGGCAGCACATGAGTAGCAATACGATGGTGGCGACCGGCGCACGGGTGAGTAACACGTATGCAACCTACCGGTAAAAGGGGGATAGCCTCTCGAAAGAGAGATTAATACCGCATAATATATAGTTATCGCATGATAATTATATTAAACATTTATGGATTACCGATGGGCATGCGTATGATTAGCTAGTTGGTGAGGTAACGGCTCACCAAGGCAACGATCATTAGGGGTTCTGAGAGGAAGGTCCCCCACACTGGTACTGAGACACGGACCAGACTCCTACGGGAGGCAGCAGTGAGGAATAT
>JBLIZK010000114.1:0-2699 GCA_048859825.1 Paludibacter sp. | reverse complement strand
GGTTTTATTTTGTATATTTGAACTTGAAAGTTAAGCAGACAAACACAAGTCATTGACAGTCAAAAGGTGATCTTTTTAGTAGATTTCCTAATTCGTACCCCATGAGGGTTTATTGAATGGTAAATAACTGAATTACAATAGGATAAATAGAGAGGTTCATAATCCTCTCTCTCCGCAAAAAAGCCCGTAAATCATTGATTTACGGGCTTTTTATTTTTGATTAAAAGATAATCAGAGACTTAAAGACTTTACCCAGGCTTCAATTTTTGCATCGGCTTTTTCAGCTTCAACGTCCATATCAAGTATTAAGCCTACGAATTTACCATCAACTTCGGATTTCGATTCTGCGAATTTAAAACCATCGATAGAAGTAAAACCTTCAATACTTACTTTTCCTGCAAGTGCATCGTAAAGATGCGAGATACCTTCGGCAAATGTATTACCGTGATATGCCTGATTGCCTAATCCAAACAACGCAACTGTTTTATCTTTGAAATCAATCGCTGATAATTCGTCCATTTTTTCTTTCCAGGGTTTCAATATATCACCATTACCAATTGTAGAAGTACCTAAAATCAAATAATCGTATCCGCTAAGTACCGTTACAGGCGTTTCGGCTATATTTACTACTGTTGAACCCTTAATTAGTTCAGCTATTTTTTCAGCTACTGTTCTGGCATTTCCTCTGTTAGTAGCATATGCAATAATTACTTTTTTTTCCATCACAAATAAATTATTTTTTGATTAAAACAATCATTAATAGCAATATGTTTGATGACGGTGTTTTATTTCATTATAGATTGTATTTATAACGAGATTTTTATTCTCAGTTTAAATATAATAACCGTTCACCATCATAATCAACAGTTATAGCCATATTATTCTGAACCACACCTGCAATTAATTGCTTACTTAGGTCATTTAAAACATATTTTTGAATAGCACGCTTTACAGGACGGGCTCCAAACTGCGGGTCAAAACCTTCATCGGCAATAAAATGAATGGCTGCTTCAGTCAAAAGTAATTCTATTCCATTTTCTTTTAACGTTTTCTGCACCAGCGATATTTGCATTCGTACAATCTCCTCAATTTGCGATTCGTTGAGCGGAGCAAACATAATCAGTTCATCAATTCGATTCAAAAACTCAGGACGAATAGTCTGTTTTAAAAGCTCAAATACCTGATTTTTAGTCTGCTCAACAATTTCGTCGTGATTGGCAGCCGTTATCTTATCGAAGTTTTCCCGAATTAAATTTGAGCCCAAATTGGATGTCATGATAATAATGGTATTTTTAAAATTAACCATACGACCTTTGTTATCGGTCAACCTTCCGTCATCCAATACCTGCAACAATACATTAAAAACATCCGGGTGAGCTTTTTCAATCTCGTCGAACAAAACAACCGAATATGGCTTGCGGCGGATAGCTTCTGTTAACTGACCACCTTCATCGTACCCAACGTATCCGGGAGGCGAACCTATAAGGCGTGTTACCGAGAATTTCTCCTGATATTCGCTCATATCAATACGTGTCATCATATTCTCATCATCAAAAAGGTATTCGGCAAGTGCTTTGGCCAATTCAGTTTTACCCACACCTGTAGTTCCCAAAAAGATAAATGAACCGATAGGACGTTTAGGGTCATGTAAACCTGCGCGACTGCGACGCACTGCATCGGCCACAGCCTGAATAGCTTCCTCCTGCCCTACTACACGTTTGTGTAATTCTTCCTCAAGATGCAATAGTTTTACTTTTTCACTTTGAAGCATTTTATTCACCGGAATGCCTGTCCAACGACTTACAACATCGGCAATATCCTCACTGTCAACTTCTTCTTTTATCATGGCATTACTGCCTTGCATACTAACGAGTTCTGATTGATACGCTTCAATTTGCGATTCAAGAGCTTTTACCTTACCGTACCGGATTTCGGCCACGCGACCATAATCGCCTTCTCGTTCGGCTTTCTCAGCCTGATATTTCAGATCTTCAATTTCGATTTTTGTTTGCTGAATTTTATCAATCAGCGATTTTTCGCTACTCCATTTCGCTCTCAATACTTTGCTTTCTTCCTTCAGGTTGGCAATTTCTTCGTTTAAAGCTGTTAGTTTACGGGTATCATTTTCGCGTTTAATGGCTTCGCGCTCAATTTCCAGCTGTTTAATATTACGTTCAATAACGTCCAGATTTTCGGGTACCGAATCCACTTCCAAACGCAATTTAGCAGCGGCTTCGTCCATCAAATCAATGGCTTTGTCTGGTAAAAAGCGATCCGTAATATACCGGCTCGATAACTCTACTGCTGCAATTATTGCATCGTCCTTAATGCGTACTTTGTGGTGGTTTTCGTATCGTTCTTTTAATCCGCGAAGAATTGAAATAGTACTCGCCGTATCAGGCTCATTTACCATCACAATCTGGAAGCGTCGCTCAAGCGCTTTGTCTTTTTCGAAGTATTTTTGATACTCATCAAGTGTGGTAGCTCCTATTGAACGTAACTCACCACGTGCAAGTGCCGGTTTCAGAATATTGGCAGCGTCCATAGCACCTTCGCCTTTACCCGCACCTACCAGTGTATGTATTTCATCGATAAAAAGTATAATTTCACCATCTGCTTTAATCACCTCATTTACAACAGCCTTCAGACGTTCTTCAAATTCGCCTTTGTATTTTGCTCCGGCTATTAATGCTCCCATA
>JBLIZK010000113.1:0-2217 GCA_048859825.1 Paludibacter sp. | reverse complement strand
CTCGGTTTTTACCTCGTAAACTGAATAAAACTCATTGCTTCTTAACCATAAATTTCCATTGAAATCTTCCTGAATTTCGCCTATTCCATTTAAATTAATACTGGTTGAGTCTGTTCGGTCTGGTTTATAGATTTTAACCTTATACCCATCGTATCGGTTCAATCCGTAATTTGTACCAAACCACATAAAGCCGCGGGAATCTTTGAATATACTTTCAATTTGGTTATTTGATAGCCCATCAGTATTATCAATCCGGCTGAAATGATAGGGCTGGGCATGCATTGAAAGTGTGAAAAATAGAAATAATAAAATGTTTTGGTGCTTCATAAACCACTTGCTTAGATAAAAGGGAATCACATTTCACAAATTTACAAAATTATTGTTCCCCTGCTACATATAGTCATAGCTCATTATCAAATTACACCTGTTAAGGAAACATTTCAACCCTATTGGTTATCATTTTCTATCGGTTCTGAATACAAATCCACACGTTTAACTAGTTTTTGATATGGTAACTTTGTAGTGTCCTAAAAATACATTTCTTAACCGGTAGTGTATTGGACAATTGTTAATCAAAAAATATTAAAATACTATATTTATAAGTCATGATAAGGTATCGAATCATTGTGTTGTTTATTGCTGCAACAGTAATTTTCGGATGTAGCAGCGCATCCTTTCAAAAAACCGACAACGGAATAGTAGTGACCGTCAATTCACAAACGGGCACAGGGGCAAAAAAAATCCGCTTACAGGTTATTAACCAAAACATTATTCACGTAAGTGCCACTCCGGAGAATAGTTTTGCCGACCCTCAGAGCCTTATTACAGTACCAACCCCATCCAATAAGACAAAATGGGATGCTTATCAAAAGGGCGATTCCGTATTGCTGAAAACAGCTACAACCACAGCTATTATCCATGTGCAATCAGGGCAAATCACGTTTACCGACGCAAAGGGTAAAATAATATTACAGGAACTACAAACAGGCGGAAAAACATTTCAGCCAATTGAAGTTGAAGGGTCCAAAGGCTACTCTTTCCGTCAGATTTTCGAATCGCCTGCCGACGAAGCTTTTTATGGATTGGGCCAACATCAATCCGACGAATACAACTGGAAAGGACGCAATGAAGAACTTTTTCAGTACAACACCAAAGTTTCAGTTCCTTTTATCCTATCCAGTAAGAATTACGGCTTATTGTGGGATAACTATTCGCTTTCGCGTTTTGGCGACCCTCGTCCGTATGCCGATTTGGATAAAATAGCTACACTTTATGACAAAAACGGGAATAAAGGCGGTTTTACTGCTACCTATATGATTGATAAAGATCCTAAAAACGTATTTGTGGAACGCCAGGAGGCCAACATAAATTACGAAGACATTGAAACAATAAAAAATTTCCCGAAGGATTTCCCCTTTAATCATGCAGCCATACGCTGGGAGGGTGAAATTCAAACACACGAAAGTGGATTATTCCGTTTCAATTTATATTACGCCGGATATACTACTGTGTACATTGACGACAGCCTGGTAGTGAAAGAACGCTGGCGTACAGCCTGGAATCCGAACAGTTTTAAATTTGCGGTAAACCTGAATAAAAACAAACGCCACAAAGTTCGTGTAGACTGGCAACCCGATGGTGGAGTTTCCTACATTGGATTAAAAGCACTCACGCCAGTTGCAGACAGCGAACAAAACAAATTATCGTTGTGGTCAGAAATGGGGCAACAAATGGATTACTACTTTATAAATGGCAAAAATGCCGATGAGGTAATTAGCGGTTACCGTACAATAACCGGGAAGGCATCCATTATGCCCAAATGGGCTATGGGGTTCTGGCAAAGTCGGGAGCGTTACAAAACGCAGGACGAAATAGTTGGCACATTGCGGGAGTTCCGCAAACGCCGGATACCTATTGACAATATTGTACTCGACTGGAATTACTGGCCCGAAACGGCATGGGGTAGCCACGAATTTGACAAAAACAGATTCCCTAATCCGAAAGGAATGGTGGATTCTATTCATGCAATGAACGCCCGAATGATGATATCGGTATGGCCCAAATTCTACACCACTACCGAACATTTCAAAGAATTTGACAAAAACGGATGGATGTATCAGCAAGCCGTAAAAGACAGCATCAGGGACTGGGTTGGTCCCGGTTACGTTGGCTCATTCTACGATGCTTACTCGGCCGATGCACGCAAATTGTTTTGGA
>JBLIZK010000112.1:0-10805 GCA_048859825.1 Paludibacter sp. | reverse complement strand
CACACTTGTCAAAAGCTTCATCAGCAGCATCGTCAATAGTTTGACCAATAATCTGCATATCGTTATAGGCTTTTACAAGAATAATCTGTGAGTTACCCCCTGAAACCAATAAGCATAAAAACGGGTATTGTGGCATACGCTCCCCTTCCCTGCCCTCGCTGATAAAATGTGCCAACACATGTGCCTGCAAATGATTTACATCAATCAGTGGTATATCCAGCGATTGCGCAAAGCCTTTGGCAAACGAAGTACCAACCAGCAATGAACCAAGTAAACCGGGCCCCCTCGTGAATGCAATGGCACTAATATCCTGAGCCGACACATTGGCCACACGCATGGCTTCGTGTACAACAGGAATGATATTTTGCTGATGAGCGCGCGACGCTAACTCAGGCACTACACCCCCATAACTGGCATGCACGGCCTGCCCGGCTGTAATATTCGACAATAATATTCCATTGCTAATTACGGCAGCCGACGTATCGTCGCACGACGATTCGATACCAAGAATAACGACAGGTTTCATTAAAAGATTGAATTGAACTTAAAAACATGCATAAACTACCATGAAAAGCAGTTTTCTTTTGATTTTTATATCGTTATCAAACTTAAAACAGTAACGATACAATTGATTTATTTATTATTTTTGCAGATAATAAACACCAAAGATATAAAAAAACTCACAAACATATCCCTGAATACAGTAGCTGTAATTTTATTTATAGCTGCCTTGTTACCTATTGTTTTGCAAAACAGCAAAATACAGAATACTTTGTCCGATATTATCGAGTCACAGTTAAGCAAACAACTGGGTACTACTATCAGCATTGAAACCGTACATTATAAACTTTTCAACAGGTTAAGTGTAAAAAAGCTTTATGTAGAGGACTTGCATAAAGATACGCTGTTGAGTATTGAAAACACCTATCTCGATTTTGATTTATTTCAAATTATAAAAGGAAATATTCTATTTACATCGGCAATTTTTAATCAGCTGGAAGCAAACATTGTAAAATACAACAATGGAACAACCAATCTTGATTTTATAATCGAAGCATTTAAACAGCCCAAAAAGGACAGTATATCAAATATAAGTTATCAAATACGTCGGTTTAAGATTAAAGATTCGCGAATAAGCTATAGGGTTGAATCTGATACTATCAAAAAGTACGTTTCGCGCTTCAAACCGAATGATATTCTAATTACCAATTTGAATACCGACATAGGTTTAAACATGCTTAAAAAGGATTCTATCGATTTAACAATCAAAGATTTATGCTTTAAAGAGAAGTCCGGTTTTGAACTTAAGCATTTTTCTACAAAAATACTGGCTAATCAGAAAGAGACAAAAATTACGCACATTGTTTTAGGATTACCTAACAGCAATATTTATTTTTCGGAAATTAAACTCAGATATGGTAGTTTGGAAGCGATAAAGAAAAATATTTACGAGAATTTGCGCTTTGTCATTCCACTCTCAACTTCCGAAATATACTTATCCGATTTCAGTGCATTTGTTCCTGCATTTGAACAAATGAATAAGCGAATTGAACTAAGCACAACGATATCGGGAAATATTGCCAATCTGGTGGTTGCAGGCTTCAACTTAAATCATGAAAGAAAACTATTTTTAAAAACTGATTTTGAAGTAAACGGATTACCGGATTTTGACAACCTGTTTATTTATTCAAACATTAACGAACTCACAGTTGACAGGCCTGAGATTCAGGATATTATTTCCCGAATTACCCGTAAGCCATTTATATTACCGAAAGAATTAAACAACCTCGGAGTAGTAAATTACAAAGGGAATATAACCGGATTTATGAACAATCTGGTAGCTTATGGTAAACTAAAAACCGACATTGGAAGTATTTCGACAGACATTTTGGTGAAATTTGACAATGCTTTTAAAGACATTGAATACAATGGAAAACTATCTACCAACCATCTTAATCTGAATCATTTGCTTAATTCCAAAAACGTTGGAAGCATTACTATGGACATTTCAACAAAAGGTAAAAAAACAACCAAAAGTCCGTTAAAAGGAAACATAAATGGCACTATCCATTCATTTGATTTAATGGATTATAACTATAAAGATATAAAGCTGGATGGTAAGTACGATGGAAGTGGTTTTGATGGCGAGATAAACATAAACGACCCCAATATTGTGGCCGACTTTAAAGGGGTAATTGATGCCAGAAGGAAACTCCCGGTATATAATTTTGATCTGGATGTTTATAATGCAAATTTGTATGCGCTGCATCTGGTAAAAAAAATCAAAGACTTTTCGGTGTCGTTTCAGGCCAACACCAATATCACCGGAAAAAATGCCGATAATATCAATGGAAATTTGTCATTAAAAAATATTTCGATATCAACATACCGAAAGGCAATAAATATTGACGAGCTAACTGTAATTAGTCGAATTGATAACAATCATACAAACATCAATATTCATTCGGATTATATAAATGGTTCAATATCCGGTTTATTTACCTATAGTAAACTACCTGCCTTTGCGAATAATATTTTGCAAGAGTATATACCATCGCTCAGTAAAACGAATAAAACAGTTGTTGCAAATAACAACAATATCAACATTGATTTAAGCATTGCCAATATTAGTAATCTCACAGATTTACTTGAACTTCCTTTTGATATGCAGGGAACTTCAACTATTAAGGGTAATTTGAGCAGTGTCGACAAGAGTATTGATATTAAGGCAAATGTACCAGCATTCAGGTACTCAACAATGAATTTTGAAAATATTGAACTTGGCTTAAATAATAAAAATAAGCGCCTTAATCTGTTTACAACAGCCAATATGTTGCAAAAGAAAAATGCGAAAACGGCTGTAAATTTAACAGCATCGGCTGCCAATGATACCATGTTCACAAAGCTCGGTTGGTTAGGTGCTACTGCAAAACATGATGCCAGCGTGATTTCAACAGCAACCTATTTCAGCAAACATAAGGGCAATTTAGCTGCAAAGCTAATCTTTCATCCTTCGCAAATATATATCAGCGATTCATTGTGGAATGTCAATAATAGTGTCATTGATTTTAATGCAGATAGTACACTCACAATCAAAGATTTCCATATTGAACGAAATAATCAGTACTTGCACATTAACGGTTTTCTTTCTAAAAAATCAGGCGACGATCTGCACGTGGATATGAAAGAACTTGACCTTGGATTTATTATGTCTGATATACTAAAACTTAAGGCTATTGCAATTGATGGGAAAGTGAGTGGTTTGGCCAACGTAACCAGTAAAAGTGCTCGCCCTGTACTGGAAGCAGATTTGGTTGTGAACGATGCCAAACTAAACAACAAAGGTATTGGAGATGCATATATTAAGTCGACCTGGGATAAAACCAATTCACAGATAGTTTTTGATGCAGAGTTTTTAAATACAGGAACTGATACTACGCTGTATGCAGATGGTATTTATAAACCATCCAACGACTCGATTGATATTGTTTTCGATTTACACGGCACCAGCATTGGTTTTTTACAGCGCTATTTCGATGGTGTGGTGGACAATGTAAAAGGTGAAGGATATGGCAAACTGAGGATGTTTGGACCCACTAAAGATATCGGATTTAAGGGAGATATATTTGTTCAAAATGCCAGTGTAAAAGTAAATGTATTGAATACTACCTATAGTTTTTCCGACACAATCAGATTAACGCCTAAAACCATTGAAATAGATAATGTACAGTTTTATGATGCTGAACGCAACAGGGGAACAATAAATGGACTGGTAAGGCACAATGGTGGATTCTCAAAAATGAAATACGATGTTAATATTAAAGGTACCAATATTATCGGAATGGATACGCATGCAAAGGACAATGCAACTTTCTATGGAAAAGCATATGCAACCGGTACAGTACGTATTTCAGGTAACGATGATGAGTGCGAAATTATGGTAAATGCCGAAACGCAACCAAAATCGCGTGGATTTATAAATATGGGCAGTGTCTCCACAGCATCGGACAATAGTTTCATCACTTTCGAATCGGCTGTAGATACTGTAAAAACGGTTAAGAAACTTGATAAAAACCGATTCAACACAAAAGTTGATTTAAATATTGATGTAACTTCGGATGCCGAAATGCAGTTAATTGTTGACCCTAAAGCCGGCGACAACATTACAGGAAGAGGCAATGGTAGTTTGCGTATGAACTTTGATACTTTCTCGGATATTAAATTATATGGTGCCTATACTATAGATTACGGCTATTATATTTTTACATTACAAAGTATTGTACGTAAGGATTTTAAGATTGATGAAGGAAGTACGATAACATGGACCGGCAACCCATTCGCAGCAAAAGTAAATATAAGAGCAATTTACCCATTAACTGCATCATTATCAAATATACTGGATGAAGCTGAAATTTCAAATTCAACCCGTCGAGCAAGTGTGCCCGTAAATTGTGTACTAAAACTTACCGACGATTTGATGAGTCCTGATATAAAATTTGATATCGACCTTCCTACTGCCGACGAGAGTTTAAAACAAAAAGTACGTAATGTAGTCAATACAGACGAGATGATGAATCAACAAATAGCATATTTACTGGCATTTAATAGTTTTTACAATCTACAGCAGGTTGAGAATGCCAGTGCTTCTACTTTCAATTCATTTCTTACATCAACTTTAAGTGCACATTTAAATAACTTTTTACATAAATCACTGAATACCGACATAATTTCATTAGGTGTAGATATGCAAAAGACAGATCAATCTGACACCCAATACAAGGCAAATGTGGTTATTCAACCCAATGAGCGGATAATCCTCAACAGTAATGTGGGTTACCGCGATGATAATTATACACAAAACCCGGAAGACAAATACATGCTCGATTTCGATTTTGAGTATTTACTCACCAAAAATGGAAAAATTCGTTTCAAAGCATATAGTCATACAATTGACCGGGCTCAGTTAAAAGATGCAAAAACCACACAAGGATTAGGTTTTGTATATAAAGAAGATTTCCAGAGTGTTTCTGAGATGCTACGCTATTATTGGAGAAAAATTACTTTTCAGAAAACGAATGTAACAGCAACCGATAGTGTTAAACAAAAAAATAATAAAAGATGAAACGATATATTCCAAGCATACTTATTTCGATTTTTTCAGTAACTTTATTTGCAATGCCTACCGACAGTGTGTTTATTCATCTGCCGGATAATATATTGCCTACTTTAGGAGCTAAACAACGCTTTGAAATGGCTGAGTATTTTAAAGCCGGAAAAGCCGACAGCACTCAAAACTTATTTGGTAAAAATGCTGTTATAACATTGTACGACACGTTAAATTGCCATATAAGGTTGGTTACTTCGGCCACCGGAACAACCGAAATAAAACGGTTTTATACAGCTGATAACAGTGAAATTTATGGCGTTATTAACACAGTAAACACTCCTGTTAAAACTTCATCAGTTTGTTTTTACAATGCAAACTGGCGTAAGCTGAAATATAAAATCATATTACCCGAATCGGGTAAGTGGATTGACGAGGAGAAATGCAAAACAGAAAAAGCAGACTATGATCAAATGAAAAATATCGTTCGGATAGCATATTACTCCTTACGGTTCGATGCCGATAATCAATTGATTATAGAAAATAATACTCTTTCAACCTTAAGTGAGGAAGATAGAAAAAAAGTAGAAAAAGTGTGGAATGAAAAAAGCATTAAACAAGATGTTTTTAATTTAATTAGAGAAAAATGATGCAAAACAATTCGGAATATACGGGTGTAAAACCTTATACCGATAATGAAAATAAAACCTCGCAACTGTCGCGAATGTTTAACACCATATCCGACAAATACGATATTTTCAACGATATAATGACCTGGGGACTTGCACGCTATTGGCGAAAGAGGGCCCTATTATCGCTTAAAAAATCCGATCCAAAAAAAATACTGGATATTGCAACCGGTACAGGCGATATTTGCATAAAGGCATTTGAATACCTGCAACCGGAGTATGCCATTGGTGTGGATATTTCTGATAAAATGATGAATGTAGCGCGACAGAAAGTAGAGAAAGCCGGATTAAGCTCCAAAATCAGTTTCGAAATTCAGGATTGCGCCAGGTTATCATTTGAAGATGCTGTTTTTGATGCCGTAACCATATCGTTTGGAATACGTAATTTCGAGAAACTGGATCAAAGTCTGGAAAATATTTTCAGGGTTTTGAAGCCGAGAGGTAAATTGCTCATTTTGGAAATGAATGAGCCACAAAAAGGAGTGTTATTATCGGCCTATAAACTTTATACACGCATTTTTGTAAAACTGAGTTCACGTTTACTATCCAACGATTCAAAAGCGTATGATTACTTACAAAAGTCGATGCATGTATTTGCCAGTGGTCAAAAACTAATTGACATTTTGGAATTTCACGGCTTTAAAACTGTGCGTTACAAACGTTTTACATTTGGTGTTTGTAGCATGTATCTTGTTCAGAAATAGATTTATCGAAGCAAATTTATGTCGCCTTTTTTATTGTGTACAACACCGTCGGCCCCTTTGGCTTCAATTATGTAAAAATAAGCTCCCGGTTTAACCGGAGTTCCTTTGTAGGTTCCATCCCACCCTTTTTGCGGATCGTTCCAGAAATAAATCTGTTGTTGCCAACGATTAAAAATCCAGCACCTAAATTCGACCAATGATTTATAGGCTACCCGAAACTCATCGTTTTTACCATCGCCATTAGGGGTAAATGCACGGGGAACTTCCATTGCTGATTCAACCACTTTGATGGTGATAGAATCGGAGTAAGTACATTGAATAGCACTATTAACAGTAAGTTTGATTTTGTATGTACCTGATTCCTGGAATGTATATCGTACATCCTGGTCGTTTCTTACAATTAATAAACCGTTATCTTTGTATATATCCCACTGATAAAACTGTGTGACCGGCACATTGGCATTGCTCGACAATACAAGTTCTAATGGTGCTGATGCTGTGGTTATTGATTCATTATCAGGCAATTCATCTTCGTTTAATTCAGACCGAACTGATGCTTTTGAAATAATATGGCATTCAGTTTTAACTGCATCGTAATTTGCCGATGCTATAGTAAACTTAAGTCCTAAATCAGTAGCAAATTGGTCGCCACTCAGATTAAATACAGTGTTTTTAAGAGGAATGTCCAATACTGAAATCAAATTTGAAGTGTAAGTAAATTCATCTGTAGTAATAATATCTTTCCAGGCAGACCCAATCCACTCAATATTATCGTACTCAAGTTTGAATTTACGATTAATTTTTTTTTGAATTCCGGTCGGAGTTTTATAAGTGATATCAGGTATTGTAGCCTGTAAATTTAAAGTTAACTCTTCGCAAGGTAAATTGCTTTGTACCAATTCAAGAGCAGTTAAAACAGGCTTATATATTTGATAGTCAATCACCCAAAATGTAGTAGCTGTACCGTTCACATCTACCATTGTATAGCCTGTAGCATCGTTTAACAAAAAGTTCTCTGCCTGATTCTGAAGAATCAATTCAGTTGTTGGATTATCAAAAGTATACCATTTTACTTTATCGGCATCAGTACCATTATATACAATTGCACTTGAGGCGTTTAAACCATCAAAAACAACCAAATAATCAATTCCCTGAAATTCATTGTGGTATAATTTAGCAGAATTGCCAAGTGTGCTGAATTGAGCATACAATGCTCCCATAGTAGCAGTACATGCAAGTAAAAGAAGCATCCGGCGGAAATAAAGCATATAATATTTTGTTTTTGAAAATGAATGATAAATATTCCTGATTGCAAAAGTACATTATTATAATTAAAAACAAAAAAATCGGCTATTTATTGCTGTAGTTACAGCTGAATGTTTATTTTTTGTAAATTTGTACACGTAAAAGACATACGGAATAAATTTTGATAATTGTTTTCAATATTTCAGATTCTCAGATTTATTCACACAAACACACATATGATGAACATACAAAAAACCGTATTTACAGTAATATTTTTAGCAATTACACTTATAACTTTTGCTCAATCGCCTGTATATCAGGTTAAAAAAGTTGATGGAAAGGAATATTTATTGTATCCGGTACAATCCGGAGAAGGACTTTATGGTATTGCGCGACGTTTCAATACAACCATAAAAATACTGAATGATTTAAACCCGGATGCAGCTAATGGTCTGAAAACCGGACAGATAATATTAATTCCATTCAACCGTCAGGAAATTAGCGCGAAAGTATCGCAACCGAAGGTGGAAGAACCGAAAACTGAAGAAAAGAAAGAAGCCTACATTCATCATTTAGTAGAAAAAAAGCAAACACTTTTTGCTATTACTAAAATGTACACTATAAGTCAGGATGAACTTTTTCGGGTTAATCCGGAGTTAAAAGACGGATTGAAAACAGGTATGGTTATAAAAATACCTGCTAAATATGCTGCTACACAGGCTAATGTAAAAACACCCGAAAAGCAATCGAACAAAAAGCTTGTTACCATAAAACATACCGTACAACCTCACGAAACCCTGTATGCTTTAAGTAGAAAATACAAAGTTAAAGTGGATGATATTGTCAGTCAGAATCCTGAAACATATAATGGTATTGTAATAGGTACCGACCTGTACATAGATGTAAAAAAAGAAATTGCTGAAAAACTTAATTTAACTGAAGCTTCAAAGCCTGTTGCACCCGTAGAAGAGATTATTACCCTATCGAACGAAGAAGTACAATATCTGACGCATTTAAAAGATAAAATTAAACCAAATCAGAACCCGATTAAAATTGCTGTTTTATTACCATTGACCATTAACAGCAGCAAAACCGATGTGGTGAATGAACGTTTTCAGGAGTTCTATGCTGGTTTTTTAATTGCTGTAAACGAGGCTAAAAACAAAGGTGTTTCACTGGAAATCAACACATTCGAGACAGAAAAATCGGAGGAAAAAATAGCTGATATTTTATTGGATCCTAAATTAAAATCGATGGATTTGATAATTGGTCCGGCTTATTCTAATCATATTAGCTACATAACCGACTTTGCATTTAAGAATAAGATAAACACTATTATTCCATTTTCTTCAAAAGTTCAGAACATTGCAACAAATCCGTATTTATATCAATTTAACCCTAACTCTGGTATTGAAGTTCAGTATTTTTGTGAGTTAATGAAGCGCAAATACAGCACGGATAATCTGATTTTAGTAAACATACCCGGTGTAAGCTTCAACGATGGAGGTTTTTCATTTTATAATGAATTGAAAACCAATTTGATGAAAGAGAATATCAATTATAAAATTGTTGAGAATACTACCGATTTAAAAACAATAGCCAATGATATTTTATCGGTTGATAAAAAGAATATCTTTGTTTTTAATACCGATAAATATACCAATGTATATCCATATCTTAGTTTTCTAAATCAGGTATCGTCTACACATCAAATAACTCTTTATGAGCAGTACAGTTGGAAGAAACAAAGCTCTAATACTAAGTTTAATGCATTTAGTATTGCACCGTTTAAACCATTGCACAACGATAGTATTGAAAATAAATACAATGCTGCATTTAAAAAGTACTTCAACTGGAAAAATACCACAAGCAATCCAAGGTACGATTTATTAGGCTACGATTTAGGTAATTACTTCATTGCATTAATCTATGAGTTTGGGCCACAGTTTGGCTGGGGAAAAACTAAGTTGCCATTGGCATCGGGTGTACAATCGTTTTTACGTTTTGAACGTGATGATACTCATAGTGGTTTTGTAAATAGTCAGCTTTATCAGCATGTAAAATAACGATCCTGAAAAATGAATAAAACCAGATTTTTTATACTTCTAATTTATATAGGATTTTCGGTAAGCACTTTTTCGCAACGAAAACCCTACGTTTCCGAAAAATACATTGGCCTTACAGCAGGTATGACTGGTTCGATAGTTTATTTCAAACCTACTGTAGAGCAAAGTATTCAGCGTTCGCATGAGTTTGGTTTAGTGTACAGGTATATTGGTACAAAGCATTTAGGACTTGAAACCGGTATCAATTATAATGTGCGGGGTTGGCGCGAGAGCAATGATATATTTGAACGTGAATTAACATATTTGGATATTCCTTTTTTAAGTCATTTTAATTTCGGGCGTAATTTTCGCTATTTTTTCAATTTGGGACCGCGTTTTAGCTATTTATTGTCGCAAAATGTTGTGCTTAACAACGGTAGTGGATTAGCACAACAAGTTACAGCTGTACCAAATAAACTGGAATATGGTTTACAATTCAGCACCGGATTTTACCTTAAAATGAAGCGACAACTCATTCAGATTGAAGCAAAGGCCAACTACAGTGCTGTGGATTTGTATCCTAATCAACCAATTGACGATTTTGATTATTCAAATAGCATTTACGCATCGGTTAATTTTAGCTGGATGTTTCAACTTAAATAAAAACGGGACTCAATTGAGTCCCATTTCTTTTCCAATCTGCAGCATATAATTACGCGCAGCTTCATATTCGTTCGGAATAATACCATCCAGTATTGCATCCTTAATTTTCATTTTTATATCGCCTACAGTTGAACAGGCCGGTAAATTAAATGTATCCATAATTTCCTGCCCGCTTACAGGAGGCTGGAAATTTCGCACTCTGTCCTTCTCCTCAATTTCCTTCAGTTTTTTACGCACAAGCATAAAGTTGGATTTGTAACGCTTAACCTTTTCCTGATTCTTGGAAGTGATGTCAGCCTCGCAAAGAGTCATTAATTCTTCACTGTCGTCGCCAGCATCAAATAGCAGACGTCTT